>CAYNDE010000004.1:0-38150 GCA_964395535.1 uncultured Pirellulales bacterium | reverse complement strand
TCATTGATTTGAAGATGCGCAGGTCACTGCTTGACTGTATTGTCGGTGTCGGCACAGTCGGCTTGATAACGACCGACAAAACCGACCCCATTTTCAATTTCGAGAAGGTTCGCAGAGCCCGCTTGCTTTACGATGTCATCAAGGTAGCAAGCCTTGATGCCGACCGCAGAACCGGCGTCGTCCACGTCGAATAGCACAAAAAAGATTTGCTATCAAATGAATTCAGCATCCATAAAAACTCGATAGCAATTTTCGTACAGGGATTTTTGGGGGATTTTTAGTATTTGACAATTTTTTGTAATAGCTTAATATAAAAGGTTTAAGAGAGAAGTTTGAGATATATAATATGGTATTGAAGATATGAACGGCGAGAGTGCACAATCCGGGATGGCCAAGTCGTGGGTCTTCTTTGAGAAAGCCCGCAGCGTGGCTGAGAAGGGTGGCTATGATTATGCTATCGATATGTACATAGACGGCCTGCGCTGCGCGCCGGAGTCGGTTCTTGACGGTCATATGAAGCTTCATGCGATGGCACTTGAGAGGCAGCAAAAAGGCGGCAAAAAACCTTCTATGATGGAGAGAGTAAAAAAGCTGCGGGGCAAACGCCAGGAGCCGCTTGAACAGATGCTCA
The DNA here is from genome assembly GCA_964395535.1 of uncultured Pirellulales bacterium. GTDB lineage: Bacteria > Planctomycetota > Phycisphaerae > Sedimentisphaerales > Anaerobacaceae > CAYLMG01. The sequence continues at coordinate 37,519 of CAYNDE010000004.1, read as the reverse complement.
ATGCCGAATATCTTTTCGCAAAGGACCCGAGCAGTATATCTTATGGGGAGTCGATGCTGAAGGCGGCTGTAGCCGGCGGGTATAAGGATACAGCGAGGTGGGTTGCGGATTTATTGTTTCAGATGAACAACGCAGCGGATAAACCGTCTTTTCATACATATATATTACTCAAGGATTCATACTCACAGATAGAGGAGTTTGACCGGGCGCTGCTGGCTATTCAGCGTGCGATTAAGCTCAGACCCGAGGATGGAGAGCTGGCAGATGAGTATAAGAGGCTTTCGGCGGAGCTTACGATGGCGAGGGGTAAATACGACCAGGAAGGCGACTTCAGACAGTCCATAAAGGACCGCGAGCTACAGGAGAAGCTTCAGTCGCAGGATAGTATTGTCAAGACGGAAGATTACCGGGTTACGGCGGTCAAGGATGCAAGGGATGCTCTGGCAGAGGACCCGGATTTGCCGAGAAACATTTATAATCTGGCGCAGGCGCTTTTAGAGATGGAAGAGGATGACTCAGAAGATGAGGCTATTGAGCTTCTTGAAAAGGCGTATAAAAAGAAGAGCGATTTCAGCTATAAGCAGAGAGCCGGCCAGATAAAAATAAGGCAGCTTAAACGTAAATTGAGAGATGCGAAGTTCGAATTGGAGGTAGAGCCTGACGACGCGGAGTCAAAGGCAGCGATTGAGAGGCTTGAGAAGCAATTGAACGAAGTGAGCCTGGAGCACTACCGGCTTTGTGTTGAGAATTATCCGACTGATTTGCAGGCCAAGTACGAATATGGGAACTGTCTGATTGACAACGAAAAGTATGATGAAGCGATACCGCTGTATCAGGAGGCACAGAAAGACCCGCGGCACAGGATAACGTCGATGGGCAAGATTGGATTATGTTTTTATCTGAAGGGCTGGTATACAGATGCAATAGATGTTTTCAACCAGGCGATTGATTCGTATGAGATAAAGGAAGATGAGGTCGCCAAGGAGCTGCGTTACAATCTGGGCAGGGCATACGAAGACGACGGTCAGGAGGAAAAAGCCCTGGAGATATACCGCAAGATAGCACAGCTTGATTTTGCATACAGGGACGTTCGACAGCGAGTCGACCGGTTAAGAAAGAAAAAGCAGGAGGGCTGAGTTCTAACAGATTTTATTGTTAATAGAAGAGTTGTTGTATTGAGCTTATAGGGTAAATTTAGGAGATTGAAGTGGCACATTCGTTATCGGCTAAGAAGAGGGTAAGACAGAACGCGAAGAGAAGGATGATTAATCGCGCCCGCAAAAGTCAGATAAAGACGCAGACGAAGCATTTCGAGCAGGCGTTGTCGGACGGCGATGCGAAAGCTGCTGAAGAGCAGTATCGACTTGCGGTTATAAGGCTTGATAAGGCAGCTTCGAAGAGCACGATGCACAAGAGAACGGCTGCGCGGAAAAAATCGCGCCTGGCAAAGAAACTGAATCAGCTCAAAGCCCCAAAGAAGTAAAAGTTGTTAGAAGCGATTTGTTGGATTTTAGATTGAAGAAGACGGCTGAAAAAATCAGCCGTCTTAATTTGTATTCTACTTTAATAACCCCAACTGCTCAGGCAGCCAGAGAGATAATTGAGGCATATAGGAGCATATAAAGAGGGCTAAGACCATTGCGGCATAAAAAGGCAGTATCTGTTTCATAACTTTTGTGACATTTGTTTGTGCGATACCGCAGCCCAGGAATAAACAGGTCCCCACCGGAGGCGTGCATAACCCGATACATAAGTTCATAATCATAATTATCCCGAAATGCAAGGGATTTATCCCGAACTGTGCCACTACCGGCAGAAAGATGGGAGTGAAAATCAGGACAGCAGGCGTCATATCCATAAATGTCCCCACCGCAAGCAAAATCAGATTGATTATAAGCAGCACGATGATTTTGTTATCGGTCAGGCCCAGCAGAGCGGCACTGATATCCTGAGGTACTCTCTCGGCTGCCAGTACCCAGCTCATCGTCATACTCGTGCCGATGAGCATAAACACCACCGAAGTAGTGACTCCGGCCTGAAGCAGAATTTTTGGCAGGTCTTTGTATTTCACTTCCTTATAAAAAAAGACCGCCAGGATAAACGAATAGAGCACAGCAATCGCCGAAGCCTCAGTAGGGGTAAAGACACCTCCCAAAATACCGCCAAGAACGATTACAATCAGCAACAGAGCCGGGACAGCCTTTAAAAAACGAATCAATAAAATAAGTAACAGCTTAGGTATAGCCTTCAAAAAGCCTAAAAAGGATTCGACTTTGACGAGGCTTTCACCCTTTCCGTATTTTCTTTTAATTGAAATAATCAGGCTAACAACCATTAAACCAAATCCAACAATAATACCCGGAAACACACCTGCGATAAATATTGCCGCAATAGAGACGGCTCCGCCGGTAGCCAGAGAGTATACAATCATAATATTGCTGGGGGGTATTAACAGGCCGGTTGTGGCGGCAGTGATAGTTACAGAAGCGTTGAAATCTCTGTCGTATCCTCTTTTGTTCATCAGAGGAATCATAAAGCCGCCGACACTTGAGATTGCGGCTGTAGCGGAACCGGAAATCGCGCCGAAGAACATACAGGTGAGGATGTTAACGAAGGCGAGGCCGCCGCGAAACCATCCCACGAGGACATTAGCGAAATCGATGAGACGGCGTGCGATACCGCCGTGACCCATCAGCAGGCCCGAAAGGATGAAAAATGGTATTGCCAAAAGGGCGAAACTGTCGATACCGGTTGCAACTTTATGGGCAATTGTAACAAAAGCGGGGAGGTCGCCCATCGCAAGAATCGCCAGTAATGCCGCAAGACCCATTGAAAATGCAACCGGGATATTCAGGGTCAAAAGAACGACAAAAACAATCACTAATACTACTACCGGGAAATCCATAAAGTCACTTTGCTCGTTTTTCTAATCGATTTCTTCGGGCAGTTCCTGCTGAGACTGAAACGTTTCAATTTTTTCAGGATGCTGGATGCACAACACAAGTCTTTCGACAAAGGCCAGAACACTATACAACAGCATAAAACCGCCGCTGATTGGTACCGCTAAGTATACATAACCCATATGAATGTCGAGAGTCGTTGCTCTTTGTTTTAAATATAAAGTGGTTTGAACCAGGTCAATACCACCAAGAATCATCACAAAAAAGGCGAAACAAGCGACACAGAAGAATGCGAAAATCTCAGTGTATATCTTTGTTTTCTTATCCAGCTTGCCGACAAAATAATCGATGCCCAGATGCGCTCCCCGATTAAGTGCAACGGCCGCTCCGAGTAAAGCAACCCATATTAAGAGGAAGATGGCCAATTCTTCCGTCCAAACGGTTGGCCTTACAACTGGTGCAAACCACTTGTGGGATTCAGCGAAACTTACTAAGAACTTTTGCTTAGAGGCTTCGCGTGTTACCACCTGAATTAAAACATCAATAGTTAAAAACGCGACAACTGACATAACCAGGATTTCGAGAAAACGATCGAAGATTATTTTGGCTTTTAGCAACATTATTTAATCTCCGTGATTTGCTTTATTAAAACTCCGAGTTCCGTATCCTCGTATTTTTTCCATATAGGCTGAACGGCCCGCTGGAATGGTTCTTTGTCCGGCCTGATAATTGTTACACCTGCCGCTTCGACTTTTTCCAGCGATGTCTGTTCGGCTTCTTTCCATAATTTGATGTTATATTCTACCGATTCATCCACGGCTTGCTGCAAAATCTGCTGCTGTTCGGCATTCAAGCTTTGCCATACCTTTGTACTTATCAGCAGCATATCAGGCAAACGAACATGCTCATCGAGAGTATAAAATTTACAAATTTCGTAATGCCTCGATGTTTCGAAAGAGGGAGGATTGTTTTCGGCGGCATCGACTTGGCCCTGGTCAAGAGAGGTGTATAATTCGCCCCAGGAAATCGGTGTTGGCGAACCGCCCATCGCTTCAATCATTTGCTTAGCCATAATGCTTTTCATAACACGGACTTTAAGCCTGTTCAGCTCTGCCGGACTATAGATAGGCTTTTTTGCATAAAAGCTTCTCGCACCGGCGTCATAATAACACAAACCCCGAAGCCCCTTATCAGTTCCAGCCACGAGGAGCTCTCGGCCGATAGGTCCTTTTAAAACTTTCCAGTAGTGCTCTGAATCCCTGAATAAATAAGGTATTCCGAAAATCTGCATTTCCGGCACGAATCCTTCCATCGGGGCTGTCGAGGTCTTTGTCATTGCGAGATAACCGAGCTGGAGGGCTTCGATACATTCCTTTTCTGTTCCGAGCTGTTCGCTGGGGAAAATCTGGACGATAAGTTTGCCGCCGGATTTTTCCTTGACTAATTCTGCCATATACTCCATCGTTTTATGGACGGGGTGACGCGTGTTCAGGCTGTGAGCCAGCCTTAAAATACGAACGTTTTTTTGGGATTTGTGAGCAGAAACGATATAACTGGTGAGCAACAGAGCCAGCAAAATCACGATAAGAACGAATAACCCCTTTTTCATTTTTTTGTTCAGGCCTTATATTACATATCAAAACTGTTACATATATCAGGCAAATAGCATAATTCTTAAAGATACTATAATTTTTTTGCTGTGGCAATGAAGGAATTTATGTTTTCCGTGGTGACGCCCTGGGGCACACCGCCGCCGCAAGATAAAATGATTCTGGTTGTTTCCTTTAGGTTCTCTACAGATTTTATCAGGGCGTCCTCAACGTCCTTTGGCGTTCCCTGTTCGAGCACGTCCCTTGGGGGGATATTGCCGAGCAGAGTAACTTTGCCTGATGTGAGCTTTTTCATTTCTGCTATGCTGTGCTCGAAGCTGAAGTTGAATAAATTTACTCCCATTTCCAAAAGATATGGGGCACAGACAAGACCTTTGGCATCGTTGTGCAGGAAATTTACTTTTGCATTGAATGAGCCGTAGATTTTTTTGAAATACGGTACTACATACTCTTTGCACTGCTGGTCGCCGATAAAACCAATAATGTCATCGAGCAGCAGAATTCCTTCGATTGTCGGGAAGCACTGCATCTGGTATTCAATCCAGTCTATAAGGAAATCGGTGATTAGTTCAACGAGCTTGTGACATTTCTCCTGCTCTGTCATCATTGCCATCATAAGCTCTGTCGTGCCGTACAGAAATGACGCGATATTCAAGGGGCCCCTGGCGACTGCGAATTTGATTTGGTGGCCGAATGCTTCGATTTGCTTTTGTGAAAGTTTGAGCCTGTTTATCACGAAAGGCAGGAGTCCATCTTTTTTGACGTCAGGCTTGTTCATTTGACACAGAACATTTATGTCTGAAGAGATTTTTTCAGGATGGGGGAGGGTCACTTCATCCCATCTGCACTTTGAGCCGAAGGCACTCGGCTCTGTGCACATACCGAATTCTGACCAGAAGCCCGGCAGGAAAATCGATTCAGGGAAAGTTTCGATAGCTTTTTTATTTGCATCGAACCAGATTTTCTCGCTTGTGAAATAGTCCAGTGTGCTTACACCGTACCATCCCGGCAGCCAGGGACTATCAATAATAAAACCTGTCGGTAGAGGAGAAACTTCTTTGCCCTTAATTACATCTAAAAGCAAGTCCCATTGTGTTTGATTCATTATTAGTCTCCGCAAGCCATATCGAAGTAATTTTTTGCATTGTTATAACAGATATTTTGAACAATTTCACCAAGCAAGGAGATGTCGTCATGCAGTAATCCGGATTCGGCGTCATTTCCAAGGATGTTGCAGAGGATTCTTCGGAAGTATTCGTGACGTGCAAAGGATAAAAAACTTCTGGAGTCAGTCGTCATTCCCACGAAACGGGCCAGCAGCCCCATATTTGACAGGGTCTCGATTTGTCTTTCTATGCCGTCTTTCTGGTCGAGAAACCACCAGGCAGGGCCGTATTGTAGCTTGCCGGGACAGCAGCCATCCTGGAAGTTGCCAATCATAGTTGCCATTAGTGCGTTGTCAGCCGGATTGAGATTATACAAAATGGTTTTTGGAAGTTTATTATCAGTATCGAGACGGTCAAGAAATTTAGCAAGAGGTTTTGCTATCTCAAGGTCACAGATTGAATCAAAGCCGGTATCAGGGCCGAGAGTTTTTAGCATTCTTGTATTATTATTTCGCAGTGCCCCGAGATGAAGCTGCATTACCCAGCCGCTTTTGCAATCCATAAGGGCGAATTCGTACATCATAGCTGACTTGAGCTTGAGGGCCTGCTGCAGGTTAAGCCTGGTGCCTTTTCGAATTTTATCAAAAATTGTTTTGATTTCGTTTTGCGTGTAATCTTCCGCATAAACAGTTTCAAGGCCATAATCTGATAGACAGCAGCCGTTTTGGTAGAAGTAATCGTGTCTTTTTTGAATTACAGCGAGCAAATCATCAAAGGTTTTTATTTGCACGTTTGAGACTTTTTCGAGCTTGTCGAGAAATTGATTAAAAACGACTGGGTTTTCGACAGCGAGGCACTGGTCGGGCCTGAAAGCGGCGTGAACACTTATTTCAAAGCTCTGCTGCTTTATTTTTTTGTGTTCCTCGAGATTACTTAAGGGCCCCTCAGTAGTGCAGATTAGTTTGACATTCATTTTTCTCAGAAGACTTTTTACACTGAATTCAGGAGACTGCAGCATTTTATTGCAGTGCTCGTAGATTTCTTTTGCGGTGGCTGGTGTTAAAAGCTCATCGATACCGAAATATCTTTTTAATTCGAGGTGTGTCCAGTGATAAAGAGGATTTCTTAGGGTAAACGGGACTGTGTAGGCCCACTTTTCGAATTTTTCCCAGTCGCTGGCATCTCCGGTACAGTAGCGCTCATCGATGCCGTTTGTTCTCATTGCCCGCCATTTATAGTGGTCGCCGTAAAGCCAGGCCTGTGTGATGTTTTCGAAACAGTGGTCGGCGGCGATTTTTCCAGCAGGCAGGTGACAGTGGTAGTCATAAATGGGTATATTTTCGGCGTACTCGTGGTACAGCCGTTTAGCAGTTTCGGTTTGCAGAAGGAAATCCTGGTTTATGAATTCAACAGCCATTGCACTCTCCTGGAATTTCTTTTTTATATTTTATACGACATACGTTGAAGCAGACGTCTCGCCGCCTCGGCCTGTCCAGTTGGTGTGGAAGAATTTGCCTCGCGGTTTGTCCAGCCTTTCGTAAGTGTGCGCACCAAAATAATCACGTTGGGCCTGGAGCAGATTTGCCGGCAGCCGCTGGGCACGGTATCCATCGTAATAGGCCAGGGCAGAGCTCATCGCAGGCATTGGAATACCGAGATTGACGGCGGTGGTTACGACGTCTCGCCAGGCGTCCTGGGCCTTTTCGACGGCGTTTTTGAAGAACGGGTCAAGCAGCAGATTGTTCAATTCGGGATTTTTGTTGAAGGCGTCTTTGATTTTGCCGAGGAAGACCGAGCGGATTATACAGCCGCCTCGCCAAATCAGTGCGACGCCGCCATAATTCAGGTTCCAGCCGAATTCGGCAGCGGCGGCTCGCATAAGCTGATAGCCCTGTGCGTAGCTGACTATCTTTGAAGCGTACAGGGCCTGTCTCAAATGGTCGATAAATAGTTTCTTGTCACCGTCGTACGTTTTGTTCGGGCCTATCAGGACTTTCGATGCTGCGAGTCGTTCGTCCTTCAGGGCCGATAGGCATCGTGCAAAAACTGCTTCTGTTACAAGTGTGAGAGGCTGGCCTGTCTCCAAGGCAGTCATCGCCGCCCATTTTCCTGTTCCTTTTTGTCCTGCGGTATCCAGTATCAGGTCCAATACGTAATTGCCGTCCTCGTCTTTGTAAGCAAGGATGTCACGCGTAATCTCAATCAGATAAGAGTTAAGCTCGCCTTCGTTCCATTCTTTGAAAACTTCGTGCATTTGCTCATTTGTCATACCCAGGCCGTGTTTGAGCATCTGGTACGTTTCGCAAATCATCTGCATATCGCCGTACTCGATGCCGTTGTGTACCATTTTAACGAAATGGCCGGCACCGTTCTCGCCCACCCACTCGCAGCAGGGCTCGCCAGCGTCGGTATGTGCCGCGATTTTCTGGAAGATTGGCTTGAGCTGTTGCCAGGCTGCTGGTGAGCCTCCCGGCATAATTGATGGCCCGCGCAAGGCACCCTCTTCGCCGCCTGAAACTCCCGTGCCGATATACAGTTTGCCTTTGCCCTCGACATATTCTGTGCGGCGAATGGAATCCTTGAAGTAGCTGTTGCCGCCGTCGATGATTATGTCACCTTCATCGAGGCAGGCCAATACCTGGTCAATGACTGCGTCAACGGCCTTTCCTGCTTTGACCATAATCATAACCTTGCGGGGACGCTTAAGGGCTTTAGTTAATTCTTCGACGCTGTGGCAGCCGATGATGTTTTTGCCTTTGGCACGGCCTTTGAGAAAATTATCTACTTTTTCCACCGTCCGATTATAACAGGCGACCGTAAAGCCTTTGCTTTCCATATTCAGGATAAGGTTTTCACCCATAACCGCTAAACCGATAATAGCAATATCCGCTTGTGACATTTTTTTAGTTTCTCCAATTATTTACTGTTTTTTCGAACCGATTCTTAAGTGCCCACAATCCCATACCGGGATTAGAGATAAAAAAGATTTCTTCACCGTTGACGGTATTGAAGCCATCTTTTAGTTTTGCGGGATTGTAGCGATTCATCATTTTCTTAAGGTCTGCGTATTCATAGTTGACAGACTCGATTTGTTCTTTGGTCAGGTATCCCGGACAATAAGTAATTTTGAACTGTCCCTCTGATGAGCCGTGAATCAGATGCGCTGCGGCGCTGAGATTATTTCGCAGGTCCTGATTTTTTTGTACAAGCTCAAGCACTTTTTCGGTACCCACATAGCCGTATTTGCGAATCAGCCGGTCAATCTCGCTGTCTTCGCCGAAATCCTTAACTCCTGGTGCGAGCACGATGAGCCGGCCGTTATCGGCCATTGCCATCCGTGTACGATATATGCCTTTGTTTGCGAGCCAGGTGCTTCTGGACTCTTCGGGGTCGAGATATACAACGACCTTTTCAAGGGGCTTGTCCAGTAGTTGAATATTGACTTTCATAGATAGTTCCGCAGCGTTCTCGAAGCATTTAGCGTCGTCGCCGATGAAAATTCCGCGAGTCAGATGGCCCTGGTTGGTTGCAGCGACGACTGTTAGAACATAAACAATCGGAAGGTTTTGTGCGAAGTTGTCAGATGCGTAGTTCAGCACTTGTCGAACGGGTGTGTCCGTTCGGCCCATAATCTGTTCTATGCCGCAGGCGGCACTGAGGAAATGACTTTTGTTAATACTTTCTGTGCCTCCGGTTCCGATGAGGATATTCTTGTTATAATTTGCCATTCCAACGACCTCGTGAGGAACTACCTGGCCGATAGACAAGACTAGATCGAATCCACCTTCGGCCAGCAGGCGATTGACCTGTGCTGGCCAGTCATAATCTACTTTTCCCTCACTGACTTCTTTTATGAATTCGGCAGGGACTTTGCCGAGTGTAACTAAATCGCTTCGCCAGTTATGCACACGGAACAAATTCTGCGGGATGTCGCCAAACATCTGCCTGATTTCTCGTCCTGTCATTGCTGAATGTGTTCCGACGGCGGGCAGGATATCGGTGAGGTGTTCACCGTAATACTGCCAGGCGAGCCGAGTCAGAGTGCCGGCCTTTGAATGAAGGCGTGTAATATCCGGTGGGACCACCAGGACCTTTTTTTTGGTGCCGATTTTGTCCAGAGCCGAGTACAGGGCATATTTGAGGTCTTCGACACTAAGACTGTCGTTTTCATTTCCACGTTTGTAGTAAAGCATTTTTATTCCTTAACTTGACCAGGGCGGATTGTCGGGCAGGAAGCTGTCGAACTCGGCGATAATCGAATTTTCATATTGGCCTGCGTATTTGCCTGCGATGAACTTATCGAACGCTTCATCGTGGAACCGCTTCCAGCTTGCATCTTCAGCGCCCGGATTGACTGCATAGAACAGGACGGCGTTTTTCTTGGCGGCGTTCTGGTCGCCGGGTGCATCGCCGATCATCAGGATTTTATCTTTATCATATTTGTCACACATAACGGCGAGATGCTCTGCCTTTTTGCCCATTTCCTGGCCTGCAATCGCTTTGGCATACCTGGCTACGTTGTGCTCAGCCCATTCGCGCTGCAGAGCTTCTGTGGGGGTCGATGAGCAAACAATGATGTCCGCTTTTTGATAAATTTTTTCCAGGCTCTCCTTGACAAACAAAAAGGGCGGTACGTTTTTGACCACCTCTGCGACCATCTCATTGACGCGTTTGCTCCACCGTAGGGCAAGCTGAAACTCTTTTTTTGCGTCGGGATTGGCTGCTTCGTTAATTACTTTTTCTAATCCATCATTACTTAACAAACTTTTTGGATTATTTACCCAATCAAAATAATATTTAAACTGCGGGACCTTGAAACGGCGAGCTTTAACCATAGGGTGAGTGGGCAGAAGCTCTGTTAAGATACGCACTAATGTTTTATGCCGGTTAGCCCCTCGGGTTTTGCTGAACAGGTCTGCGAATTCCTTGCACTCTCTTGCGGCCTGTGCCACCGGCTGAAGGCCGAAATAGGCAATCATCATAGGGCAAAAACACTCACGCTGCTTGATGCCCATTGCGTCGAAAACGCAGCCGTCCGAATCAATCGCGACCAGATAATCTTTAGTCGGCTTAACTTGTCTTAGTGTTTTTGTGTACTCTGCCATATTGTCTCCGTGTTACAAAAACTTAAACTCCACTGAAGGCATTGAAGCCGCCATCTATGGGTACAACAACTCCGGTAATGAATTTCGATGCGTCACTGAGCAGCCAATGGACTGTGCCGCAAAGCTCGTCTGCTTCTCCGAAACGTCCCATCGGCGTGTGAGTGATAATCGTTTTGCCGCGCGGCGTCAGCTCACCTGTTTTTTCATCGGTTAGCAGGAATCGGTTCTGATTTGTCAAAAAGAATCCCGGTGCAATGGCGTTGACCCGAATATTGGTCGAGTAGTTCTGGCACATATGCACGGCCAGCCATTGTGTGAAATTGCTCACAGCGGCTTTTGCGGCTGAATATGCTCCAACTTTTGTTAAGGCCCTGAAAGCGCTCATGCTGGAGATATTCAGGATTATTCCTTCGCCGCGTTCAGCCATATGCTTTCCGAAGACCTGAGAGGTGAGAATTGTACCTGTGAGGTTTAAGTCGAGAACCTGGCGGATGGCATCGGCGGGGATGTCAAAGAAAGAAAGTTCATCAGAGGCAGTCGCTTCCTTTTTGTTTCCGCCGGCCCCGTTGATGAGGACATCTACTTTACCCATATTTTCTATCGCGTAGTTGCAAGCCTGCGTTATTTGCTTTTTGTCGAGAACGTTAGCACAGGCTGGTATTGCAAAGGCGCCTTGCGATTCAATTTCTTTTACGAGCTGGTTCGTGCGAGTTTCGTCATAGTCCACAATGCAAACCTTAGCTCCCTGCTGGGCCAGGTACTTTGCAATCGCGCTGCATAAAATTCCTGCACCGCCGGTTATTACGATTGCCTTGTCTTTAATATTGAATAGCTCATCCATATTTAATCCTGTTCAATAAAAAGAGGTTTTATGTGCCTCTGGTAAATGTTTTCTGTTACAGCTGGACTGATATGTTCCTGATATTTCTCAAGGGCATCTGTAAATTCGACTCCCATTTCAGCAGCGATTTTGTAAGCTAAATGCAAAAGCTGTCGGACGTTCACATCATATTGACTACAGCTTGTATTGTGACTTACGGCATTTACAAAATCATCACAGTTCCATTTGCTAACAGCGGACGGCGTAGGGAGCTTTTCTTTTTCGATATCGACAACCGTTTTATAAGGTGCACAAAGTTCGTCAAAACGCTCGTAAGCATTCGTATATATTCTTTTAGCGATTGAGAGGCCTTCGCTGTCGGCTGAGGCCAGGGCTGTTAGTTCTTCAAGCCAGGTTGTGCCTGCGGTTTTTAGATGCAGGCCTGAATCGTATTTCTTTAAGGCCTTGTTAATGGGTTTGTATAGTGAAAACTTGTCGCTGCCGGAATGAATACTGAGTTTTAGATTGTCAGGCAGGCCGAATTCGTTGACAGCGAAAGATATGATTGCAAGGAGTTGCTCGAACTCTTTTGTAAACTGCTCGATATCGCCGATGTAATCGATGCCTTTTAAAAAGCGGCCTGTGAACTTTGGAGCTATCGTTTGGGCTGGTATGTCCTGGTCGGCGATAGCAGCGAGGATGAAAAAAAGCTCTACAGGAGTTTGCGGTGTATTGGTTTCGTCGAGCGATACTTCGGTAATAAAATTGGCTTTGCCTTTAGCGGATTGGATATGACGATATATGTAGCCGGCCTGTTCGATTGCCTTAAGGTATTTGTGAGCAATTGAGTTGAGCTGTTTCTCATTTGCGTGGGGGGGCTCGACAATTTTGGGAACTATAAGAGTGCCGAGATATTTGCTGTATTTGCCGAGGAAATCATTGATTTTATCGTCATCGGCACTTCGGCCGATAGAGTCTGCGATATCAATTGTAAAATAGTTGCTCGATGCCATAAATAAATCAACGTTGCTGATTTGAATATGGTCGGCATCGACGTAAAATGAATCCTGCCAGCCTAAGGTTTCGACGGCTTCTTTAGCTGCTTTGTATGTTTGTTCCGGGCTTGTCCCCATAATCGTATGCTCACGGTAGGATTTGTTCCAGACAGGCACGATATTGACGCCGTCAGCTTTTGCAGCGAGGACGGCCTGGAGCTGAGCTTTGGCCTGTCGGCCGAACCTGTCACCAAGACCAAAAGAATATTTTTCCAACTGCATAATAAAATCCTGCTACATATAGGATGGGAGTTTTTTATCCACGAGTTTTTTCTCGAAGCGCATAAATACAGGCAATCCGTTTTTGCCGATGGGGACTTTCACCTCGCCCTGCACGAGCGGCTGGACGTAGTCCAGCATCGCATCGGTAACGAAATTTGCCTGCGGATTGATATATTCATCGGGGACAATTTTTTCGGACGCTGCCACGTCACTGAGCGGTGCAAGTCCTGTTATACATTTGTATGGTTTGTTGCTCTGGCGAATCAGTGTAACCATTTTTCCGTTTTCGCCTTTCAGAGCTGCTTTTACTGCTTCCCGGCCGCACATATAAGCCTCATCGCGGTCTGTCAGGGATGCAAAGTGCATTGCGCTTCGTTGATTTGTTCCGAGCTTATTGAAGCGGGCTTTGATACCTACCTGCTTTTCCACGATGGCCTTTAGGATTTCGGCGACACCGCCGAGCTGGACATGGCCGAAACCGTCTTTACTGAATTTTCCGGTGTCGGCGGTAATGTACTGGCCGGTTTCGTCGCGCAGACCTTCACCGGCTACGATAAAGACTCGTTTGAATTCTTTTAAGACGAGTTTGACATCCTCGACGAATTTATCAGAGCTGAAAGGCCGTTCCGGCAAATAAATCAGATGCGGAGCATCCTGCGGGCTGCGTCGGGCAAGGGCTGTTGATGCGGCGATCCAGCCGGCATTGCGTCCCATTACCTCAAGGATGGTACAGGTATCGGTGGTGTAGAGCGCTTCTGTGTCCCTGCCGGCTTCCATTGCACAGGTAGAAACGTATTTTGCAGTGCTGCCATAGCCGGGGCAATGGTCGGTAAAGTCAAGGTCGTTGTCGATGGTCTTTGGTATTCCGATACAGGTCAGTTCGTATCCGGAATCGGCTGCCAGTTTGTTGACCTTATCGGAGGTATCCATTGAATCGTTGCCGCCGACGTAGAAAAAATAATGGATGTTGTGTGCCTTAAATACATCCAGGATTCTCTGATAGTCAGTTTTGGAGTCTTGCAGACTTTTGAGCTTGTACCTGCAGGAGCCTATCGCTGCTGCAGGTGTTGTTTTAAGTGCTTCGATTGCGTCCGGCTTTTCAGCAGAGATATCGAACAGCTCTTCTTTCAAAACTCCCAGAATACCATTGACTGCGCCGTAAATCGTGCCGAATTTTCCAGACTTCATCGCCTGCTGGATGACGCCACAGGCACTGGCGTTAATGACGGCGGTCGGCCCTCCGGATTGAGCTATAATTGCATTTTGTTTTTTGGCCATTAGTTTTAAATCTCCACAAATGCAGAGGTAAATTTATTATCTCACATCATGAGGTTATTATAATAGTTTTATAAAAAATAGCAAGTATTTTTATAAATTTTATAAGTGCTTAGTTAATATAATCTTATATAAAGACAAGTTCTACATAAGTAGGTTAATGTAAAGAATTTTCTTGAAAATACTCGGGACGTGAGTTATTAAAGAAGGATGATTATTAAAAGCAGTCCCATAGATTCCAAAGGTGCAGGTGAGCGTAATGAAAAGCTGATTTTGTCGCTTTTACGCAAACATGGCAGACTTTCTCAAACTCAGCTTTGCCGTTTGGCAGGTATGGGAAGCTCCACAGCCAGTACCATTGTCCTTCGGCTTCGTGAGAAAAACCTTATTTCAGAGAAGCAGGGGGAAAGTAGCAAACGCGGCCCCAAGCCCGTTATGCTTGAATTGAATCCTGATAGTCACTATGTGATTGCTATGGAGATAAATCCAAGTTATCTTGTTATCGGTATCTATAATTCTCTTGGAAGCGACATCGATAAAATCAAACTTTTATTGGGAACAGACCATTCCGTCGAGCATGTAGTGGAATTGGTTACGGTGAATTTAGCGGGGCTGGTAAACCGCTCTGGAATAGAAGAGGAAAAAATCCTTGGGCTTGGTATCACACTAAGCGGTTCGATTTCGCCGGATGGAGAGATTCAGTTATCCAGCCCGCTTGGCTGGAAAGAAGTTCATTTAAGGCAAATCCTACAGGAGCATATTAAATACCCTATCTGGATATACAGCACCAAGGTCAGGATACTGGCTGAGATAGCGGCGGAGCCTTCGCTGGCTGCCAAGAATATTCTATATTTGAACGTTGCCAATGGAGTCGGCTCCACGCTATATATGGATGGACAGGTTATGGAGGGTACAACGGGGCGTTTCGGAGAGATTGGCCATACGATTGTTGATTCGCGCGGCCCTGTTTGTGGGTGCGGTCACTACGGGTGTCTGGAGACTTTTATTTCCGGCCCGGCGATAGCGAGGAGAATCCGTTCTGATATGAAAAAGGGTACGCATAGTCTTTTACGGAATTGGATTTCGGGCGAAGATGATTCTATTGTACCTGAAGAGGTTATAAGATATTGGGGCGAGGCGATGCGGCAGGATGACAGTTATTCGCTGAAGATACGAGAGCAGTTGGGAAGATATCTAAGTCAGGCAGCCGTTCAAGCCATTAACGCATATGACCCTGAAACGGTTGTTCTCGCCGGCTATGTATGCCAACAGTGTCCAGCGTACTTGGCAGAGATTATCCGCAAACGTATGGAAACCGAAGTATACGATTGGTATCTTCGAAAAGTTGAAATTATTGCTGCACGCTGCGGCGAAGAGGCTTTGATTAACGGAGTGACCGCTGCTGTTCTGCAGAGACATTATGAATAAGTATGAGAAGAATTGCTTTTTTATTTTGCGGATACTTCTATCTGGTCAATATAGATATCATCGGTATTTAAAGAAGCTACGCATTCGAATTTAAGGGTCATATTCGGGGGGAAATTGTACTGTCCCGGGCCGGTTCCTTCTTCGAGATAAATCGTTTCGTGATAGAAATTATTATTTGCGAAATCAGTGCCTGAGATATATGTTGCGACGGTCTGGTAGGCCGAACCGTCGTAGAAGTCCACTTTGAAAAATTCCCCCGTCTCCATATCAAGGGCATAGAACCAAAAATCAATTTTCAATTCGGTATAACCGGGCGAATCGACATCTATACTGTCGGTGTGCCAGAAGGCTGAAGCATCACCACTGTCGTCCTGAATATTGGCAGCGCAGTTTCCCTGATGTGCATAGGTTCCGGAAGTATAAAGCATCGCATCTTCACCGCCTGAAATAAAACTGCCCCAGCCGGTCTCAAAATCATCGTAAGTAAGAATATCCCATTCGGACTGTGTGGGATTGGGCGCAGCAGGTGTAGGTACGGCGGCCTGCCAGGTTTCTGCTTTGTCCCAGTCTTTGGGATTGACGGTCGGGTCAATAATTGATAGTGACATTCCGAGGCCGTCAGTATCGGGATACCAGGCGTCGTCATATTCGAATCTTAAGACGGCGGCCAGCATGGGATCGGCAAGTGTTAGAACGACCTGTTCGCCGCCGTTATCAAAAGCGCCGTCATAAGGGCCATAAATGAGATTGTCAGGGACAAGCGGATACTGGGTCTTGAAGTCAATAGGATTGGCGGTAAGAACGATATAGCTCAAAGCAGGGAGAAAAGTATCGTTCGGGAAAATATAAGTGACGCCGTCGACAAATTTGACACCGGAAATATCCAGTGTTGTCGCGCCCGTGTTGTGCAGTTCGATATACTCATCGACATCGTTTACATCCGGTGTGTTATACATCAATTCGGTTATTCTCAGGTGGTTGAGGATAGCAATATTATTATTAACAAAGTCGGGGTCCTGAACATTGCTTCTTTCAGGGGTTGGCAATTCAAAGAAGTTAAAATCAGCGGCGCCATCGGGGTACCTGCCTTGAGAGTAATCCGCTGTCTGCGAGTAGTAAATAACCTCATCGATTTTGTTTAAGTCGACATCGAACAGTGCAATTAGCCCATCATCTGCGGAAAGCCTGAAATTGAGGTGGTTAGACCTGCTCAAATCATCGCCGTCGGCATAAAAGAAAGAAAAGCCGCTGGCAGGTACAAAAGTAAGCTGTTTTATTTTGTGCCTGTCCGGTCTTGCGAAGGGGTCATCAGTTATATACAGGCCGCCCAAATCAACCGGCAGAGGTGATGGATTATAAATTTCAACGATATCGTCTTCGAAACGAACATCGGTGTTTGCAATCCATTCGTTGATTTTCAATTTATATGGGCTTGCCATCGGATACGGTATATTTTCGGAGCCGAGGGTGGGTATTGTCAGATGCCATTTGTCATCATTGAGCCTGCCTATTGTGATATCATTAAGCTGGGTTCCGAATTCGACAGAATCAATCAGACCTCCGTACTGGTCGTATAAATACAGGCCTTCACCATAACTGTCGAGTGCGAAGCCAAAGTTGTCAGGCAGGGCTTCGTTAGTGTCGGCGTAATAAATTTTGTACTGTCCCGGATTGATAATCGTTGTCGGCGGAAAGACGAACTTCTGCGGATAATCAGGATTATCTGTAATACTGTAACCGGTAATGTCGAGAGGAGCCGGACCGTCATAATAGATTTCGACAATATCAGGTGCCGTTCCGTGAGAGTGTGCAAGAATTTCGTTTATAACAAGCCTGTAGTAAGAAGTATCGATGGTGAATGTTTCGGATGCAACAGGCTCGGTTTGCCATTCACCTGCGGCGTTTTTGCCCAGTACGTAAACGG
Organism: uncultured Pirellulales bacterium; assembly: GCA_964395535.1. Classification (GTDB taxonomy): domain Bacteria; phylum Planctomycetota; class Phycisphaerae; order Sedimentisphaerales; family Anaerobacaceae; genus CAYLMG01. The sequence continues at coordinate 20,074 of CAYNDE010000004.1, read as the reverse complement.
TGTAAGATTGTCCATTGGAAAGACCTGTCAGTAATATAGGCAGAGTAACTGAGCGTTCTGCGCTCCAGGCGCCTTCGTTTACTTTGTACATATAGTCGGTAATTGCGGGGCCTGCGACAGTAAGGGTAACAGAAGTCTGATAAGTAATACCGCCCACAGGCCCACCGGAAATGCTTGCACCGGCCGGGACATCGGCACCCATGTCAATACCGTTATAGCCGGTACGCTTAGCAGGTGACATTGATAAAAGAGATAAATCGTCATTCGGGTCTGTGAACAGCGGGTCGGCTGCGATGTTGTTTATGCCGAGGTCCATAATCGTGCCCGGCCTTTCTCCTATGACGTCATAAGCTCTTTCGGGCGGGACAAGAGTATGGTGCATTTCGAGGTCGGTCATAAAGCTCGGATTATACGGGTCACTTACATCGACGTTACCGAAAATACGCTGCGGTATTTGCCAGAAAATGTTACTGTTCAGAAAGGCTCCCTTGCCCTGCGGCTCAGGTTTCTCCACACAATAAAAGTTAATTGCGGAATATTCTATGCCGCTGACGTCGTTGGGAATATCAACAACTGTATTATTTTCAAAATTAAGAAACGTATTGTTCTTGGAAGTAATAACATAATCCAAATCATAAAATACGTTGCGAACAGCGGTTATGACTGAGTCGCCTTCACCGGGCAAATCATCGCCTGTGGACATTGCATTGCTGTTGCCCGCACTGGTGTTCGAGATATCCTTATGGAAATTCATAAAGAGATTTCCTTCGATATAAGCATCGCCGCCGAGGTCAAGGGCTTCATCACCGCCGCCGGTAAAGACATTGTTGAGCACCTGAACAACAGGCAGTTGATTGCTGTGACCTGTAAAGTCGATAACGTCGTTGTGTCCCTTGTTTTTGCCGAAGATATTGTTTTCTATAATATAATGACCGCTGGGCGGTATGCCGCCGGTAGCTTCGATATGTTCGCTGTCATTGTCAAGAGGAGGTGTCATTTGATGAGGCCATTCGTCTTCAGCAAACATGTCGGCAAAAGTACAGTTACTGATAACAGCGGAGGAATCATCGCTGGATATCATCCGCAGATGTGTTCCGGCAAAAGAGACGTTATCGATAATCGCTTGTGAGTTAGCCAGCCCGATTGAACCATTGCCTCCTGTCTCATCCTGTGCATACTCGATGTCCGTGTATGCGATTCTATTTAAAGCTGACATAGTGTTTTGAAGTTGAATGCCGCCCCATTTAGGCGGTCCGTACGGCAGCTCGGGCCTGATATCCGGCACAAGCGGAACACCAGGAACGCTTGTCATCCTGATGCGCTGATACTCGGTTCCGTTTGCATCGATAGTGCCGCCAACAACTATTGAGGAGTCCGGGTCGAAGAAAACACTTGTTCCGGGTTCGATGGTCAACTTTATACCTGCAGGTACTGTTAGATTACCAATTACCTGGTAAGGTCCCTCGTCTGCTGTCCAGACTGTATCTTGATTCAGAGTTACATAGTAGTAGATAACAGCCTCTCCATTTGGATCGACTGAAATTGTGCCTGCAGTCAATACCGTTGATATTAAAAAGTCACTGCTTCCCAGAGTCGTATTAAGACCATGAATCGCAAGAATATTTTCGCCTACATTGAGGGCACTAATAAAATTCGAAGCAGGATATTCGTCAAAAGTGCTTGAAGCCTCATGGTTGGGAGTGGTTGCACCAGAATCCCAGGTAAGCGGGTCAGGTTCATATTCGGATGCAATTTCCTGGCCATTTATGTAAGCTACAAAGCCGTCATCATAGCGCATATGAAGAATCATAAAGTTTAAGACCGAAAGGTCTTCAGCAGTCACTGTAAATGGTATTCTGATAAGACATGACTTTCTGATGTTACGCATTAGGGGGCCGACATTGTAGGAGATATAACTTTCATAGCCGCTGTCATATTCATAACCTACAGAGCCGGTTCTGCCGGAAACAAACGTATAATCGTTCCAGAGCGAGTCATCGAAATTCGGGTCAGACCTCCAGGTATCAGAGACCGGCCCGGACGGGATATGCACAGCCTTGGGAGCATCTTCTGTAACCAGCGTAACCTCATAGGTAATCTCACCAGTTCCGCCTCCGGTATCATACCAGATATCGACATAGTCCTGGTGGAGTAGATTTCCTGCGCCGTTGGGCTCGTCGAATGTCTGAATGATAACACGGTTTATCCCCGGATTCAGAGCAACGCCTTCATAGGTTTGGCCCATAGTGCCAGCAATTAATTTTGCAGAAATTAAAAAGTCGCTGCTTCCGCCTGCGGAAGCATTAAGGCCGTGAATTGCAAGAATATTCTCGCCTTCATGAAGCGCACCCAAATGATTATTAATAGGAAAGTCATCAAAATACAAACCGGCTTCATGATTACTGCCATTAAGTGTACCGGAATCCCAGTTAAGCGGATCCGGTTCATTTCGCGCTTCGACCTGCTGACCGTTAATAAAAGCGACAAAGCCGTCATCATAGCGCATCTGCAGGATTAAAAAGTTAAAGCTTTCGAGTTGTTCCGCGGTAACGACAAAGGGTATTCTTATAAGGCAAGTTGCATTTTCGCCATCCATATCACTAACGTCATACGAAATATAATTCTGGTACCCGGAGCTGTTTTCATAACCTACAGAACCGGTCTTGCCGGGAACAAATGTATAGTCATTCCAGGTGCTGTCATCGAAGTCGGGGTCCGACCTCCAGTCATCGGGTACCGCCTCCGTAGGTATATGTACTGTTTTAGCAGAGTCTTCTTCCACCAAAGCTACCTGGCTTATGATATCGCCGCCGCCCTCACCGAAAGACCATTGACCTGTAATCGGGTCCCAGGCAGCTTTCAGGCCGTTAACCAGAACAGATTTGGTCTGAAGAGCATTTGCAGTACCGCTGACAACGGCAACGTTTGCATCTGTCCTGTAATAGCCGCCTAAAAGTGGTAGAGCAGTACCGGCGCTGAAATCCTGCGGAATCTGAGAGAGCACCGAGACGACACGGTTGGCTGCAAATTGCTTCATAGCATCAATATTGGCCTGCGGGACATAGGAATTAGCAAGGATATTATCAAGAGTATTATTGAAATTATCTGCGGCAAATATTGTATTAATCAAATCTACAAGCTGGTTGTAATAAATCTGGACAATCTGAGGGTCATTAAACAGTCTATACAAACCATCTATATTTTCATACGAAAAGATGCTTCTTGATGTACCGTATGTATAGTCACCCTGATCGAGAATAGTATCAAGGTCGTGAGGCATCAGCCAGAAACGAGTATCATTAACACCTCTATACACCGCATAATCGTCGCCTTCACCTGTAATCAGTCCTCCTTCATTATTGCCGATAAGCGTATCAACAGCAAGGTACCTCATCCATTTTTCGATATTGATAACGTCATTTACCTCTTCAAAAAAGTTAACATCAGGGATACCATTGATATATTCCGGGCTTAAAACAAAGGTGAGATTGAAGATATCATTGTAGTCGGCCTCTTCCTCGTTGGTCTTTTTTATGTAGTTGAGAACATAATCATCGGGATTTGTACCCCTGTAAATGAGGTCTGCATAAGTCATCGGGTCAACATCGTTCCTGAAATAAGAGCAGCGATAGAGATTGCCGTCGGGGTCATCAGGGAAGTGATTTTCAGCCAAATAGGTGCTATATGCTTCAAGAGCGGCATATGAGCCATGCATTCGCCCCTCATCGGTCAGCGCAATATTATCACCATTGACCCTTACCTCGATAAGCGCAGTAACAGGAGCAGGCAGGTCTGCCAATCTGAACATAGCACTGCCGATAACCTGATTAAAAGCATACTTGCTGTTAATATTTATTGCAGCAACATTCTTCCACAAATCATCGTTTCTGAAATTTACATGATAATTCATAGGAGGGTCAACTCGTGAATGGTTTCCCCTGTTCCTGACGCCTGTGTTATATCTTATTTTCATATCGGTGCCGTCGAGAGAGATAAATGTTGCATTCATCTGCGCATTACTCGCTCCCTCGCCCGTGAACGGGTCACCACCATAGGCGGAAATATCTTCGAGCTCGGCTCGTTCCGCCGCCGTCATAATAATGTAATAGATCGGCTGATTTCCGGCAGTCCAGACGGGATTGAAGGTGTCATCCACTACATAAAGCATATTGGTTATCTGGCTGGGTGTGCCGTCAACATCGCTCGGAGCCGGAAAGGTTCGCGTATTGTTGGATGAATCCTCAGCTTCGATATACAATTCGATAATTGTCTTATGCGGATAAGCTGGTATGTTCGCGGTGTAAATACTGTCGCCGGCGAGTTCGTCGCCGTTCAGGCCGTCATCGGCCATTCCGACCTGGGTGAAAGTCCCTGCACCATCGACACGATAATTTAATGTTACGGTTACACCAGTCGACAGCTCATCAATAATCTGCGCTTTTACTGTCACCGTATCTGAAGAAGTCGGAATAAAAGGATAGTGTTTCGCATCAATAATTAATGGAGCAGTGTCAGATTGCGCAGAAGGATTCGGCGAGCCTGGTGTTCCCTGGTCAACGGAGCTTGCCGTCCAGTTTTGGCCATATTCATTCGGCATAGCCGGATTAATCAGCTCAAGTGACTTTCCGCCGCCGTCGGTTTCATCCGACCAGATCCAGCCTCTATGGCCATAATCAACCGGACCAAGCAATCGCTGTGCCCAGTCGCCTTCATCTGAGTACTGAACCTCGTCGATAACAACACCGATTTCATCGACTAAGGTAATCCTTTCCCCCTTTCTGCTTAATTGTCCGACCCAGGAACCAATCACGTTTGTCACAGATGGATATTTTGCATTGAAGGTAGTTACATCGGCAGCGATAACGAGGTAATGGCCTGCATCGATGGTCAAATCAGGCGGGAATGTAAAGCTGACACCATCGATAAATTTCCAGTTGCCCAGGCTTACTGTAGTGGAGCCCTGATTATAAATCTCAATATATTCTTCAAGCTCATTAAAACTCGAAGTGTTATACATAATTTCATTTATGACAATCTGGTTCGCGGATGGTGCGCCGGCATTGGCTTTTCCGGGCGTTGGCGGCGGAGTGGTACTTATAGTAAAAGTTTGCCAGTTTTCAGAGGCATCGGGTAGTCGGCCGAAAGATTCGTTGTCATTCTGCGGGCCGAACACAATACTATCAATTAAATTTCCTCCTGCATCATATAAATAAATCTCGTCGCCGTCGTTCGCGCTGAGCTTGAAATTGGCGTGCAATGTTCCCTCGTCCATCTCATCGTCAGCCCAAATAAGCAGGAAGCTGTGAGGCGGAATGATTGTCTTTTGTGAATTATTGTCCGGGATATGCCATTCGGTCGGGGTGGCAGGGCTGTCTGACATATACATATCAGCAATGTCAACAGGAGCATCGCCATAATTATAAAGCTCTATCCAGTCGTCACTATTCTCATATTCGTCGAGGATGTATCCGGAGTTGGCAGCCATAAACTCGTTTATAACAAGTGTTATCGGTTTGTTATCGGAAAGCCAGGAGTTTGCAAGAAGAGCAAAATCGTTAATATTAACGCCGTTTTCCCCATCAAAGTCAGCGCAACTCGGGCCTGAACAGCCAGAGGGATTCAGCCATTGTTGTGTAAACAGGTTTAAATCGGAACCGTCGACTTTATAATCTGCATTCAGGTCACCGTAGGGTAAGTGCCTGGCTAATATTGGATTGGATAGAAAAATCGCAATAAATAAACTGAGAAGCAGAACAAGTTTTTTACCCACCGTACCAGTCCTTCAGGATACAAATTTGATTAGAAACCCAGTCCCCCTTACCGCTCCCGTAAACAGGCTTCAAAATTACTATTATAACAAATTGTTAATAAAAAGTCAATCATATTTTCGTCTTAGAAGCTAAGCTCTTTTTTTATAATGCTGGGATATATAAAGACTTGCGCCTTTATAAACCTGCCAGCCAGTTGTCGCAAAACTCCTGCAAATCCTGGTGGTTTACATTTCCATCGCCGGTAAGGTCAGCATGACCGCAGTTGCCGCACTCGGTCTGAAGCCACCACAAGGCAAATTCCGCGAAGTCATCGAAGTCCACATCACCATCCGGCTCGAAATCGCCTAAGCGAGGATTAAGCACGCCGAACAGTTCCGGGATAAAAATGAAGTCGGAACTGCCCAGCGTCGTGTTGTGCACCTGGACCGCAAGTACGTTATATCCTGCAGTAAGTTCACTTATATAGCCGCTTAAATCAACCTGTTCAGGTGGACACGGTCCCGATGGTGCACTGGTTCCACAGCATGCTTCGTGGTTGCCTGTGCTGGCTGGCTGGTCATGTGCAACAGGACTCGGCGGAAATTGACTATCAACCGGAATCCCATTGAGATAAGCAATGTAGCCGTCATCGAAGTCTATGGAAAATGTCAGGCTGGTCAATCGAGATGGGTCCTCGATAAAGAACTCCCGTCGCGCGTAGACACTGATGTAATTGTTCTGCATATCACTTAAATTAGTAGCTATGCATCCTTCGTAGCCCGAGCCACCCTCGTATCCGATACCCGTTGCACCTAAGAGCCAGGATCCATCCATAGTAAATCCGAGTTGGTTCCAATCAGCCGACGGCTCAGTGTTCCCCTTGAAGTAGTGCCACTCGTCACCTTCCTGGATTAACTGCTCGACGATTTCGTATGGAATCATATAGATTATTTCTTTGTGTCTGGTTATATCAGCATTAACCGGATTGCTCAATACTATCCTGAATGCTTTGAGTTCTTCGATTGATGGTAGTACGTACTCAATTTGCTTTACTGTTTCTCCTGGAATAAACTGCAAAGAGCCGCTGTCATACAGCCCGTCCTCCGTATAAATAGTGTAATCGACCGATACGAAATTCGTGGTGAAAGTGCTTAAACGCACGGGAACTTTATCGGAAAGCTCGGAAAGAGCATAGGTATCTTCAAGCGTGGCGATTCCAATTCCCACGGTGCCGGCCGGTGTCGGAAGGAACGGCTCAAGCTTCGACAGGTGATTCGGATCATTTGCGTCCCAAAGTGTATTGTTGGGATGATTAACATTTGCTGCGCTGAGATAATTATCCTGAATATCCATTTGAGAAAGATGCAAAGTCCAGTCGTCCCAGGCCCGGCCCCAAACATCCCTTACATTGAATAGCAGCAGCGAATCCTTCACGTCCAAAAAGCCGTTATAGGTCCTGACGTAATTATCACCGAAGCGCGCCCCGATTACGTTAGATGTGCACAGGCTGTTAATCACATCTATAAAGGGGTCGTCATAGCCAGCCTCGATTGCCTGCCCGCAATTCAGAACGACGGTGTTGTTAACATCGCCGTATCTCGGCCCGGATGACCAGGCTTGTCCCTCGTGAATGCACGATTCGAACCAGCAGCCTTCGAGATTCACAGAGCCTGCCGTTCCCTGGCCTGCATCGATTCCGTCATCGAGTGTCCAGCCGAAAAGACAGTCAGTAAATGAATGTGGCCCACCGTTCAGGTAGAAGGCGTCGTTATCATAATCAACGAATGGAGCATAAGCCGAGGGGAACTCGATGAAGGCGCTGTCTGTGCCGATTACAGCTCCTCCGTTATACTGACCGCCTGTAACAAATTTCTGAACGAGACAGCCCGTCATAGTAATGTAGCCGCCCTCGCCGTGTCCTAACTGGCCGTAGTTTTCCACCGCATAGCAATCGGTCAAGGTCACGTCTGCACTATCGGAAAGATAAAAAAGACACTCCTCGTCGTGGTGCGTAAAGTCGCCGCTGTGATTATTATTGAACCAACCGGGGTCTGCACCGCTTGCAGTGAAAATGGCCCCGGTAAACTGACCAACAGATGAAGATGTTTCGAAGAGAAAACCTCCCCAAGGCTCATCTCTATCCTGGGCGGTAAAGACAACGGGCTTCTGTAAAGTGCCGTTAACGATGATTTGTCCTAAAACCTGGATTGAAATATCAGGGTCGATTATGATTACACTTCCCGCTCCTATTGTTAAGGTAGCTGCCGCTGATATGGTCAGCACTTCGTCGCCTGGAGCTGTAATTCGAATTCGTGCATCTTCGCCCCAGTTGACAGAAGAGGTAATATCCGACGAGACAGTCTGCCATGTCGTGGATCCTTCAATATTAATTTGCTTTGGAGTCTGAAGCGTTTGAATCTGGGCTGTGTAAGAGACAGGCCCTGCCTGCGAAGCAGGCGGCAGAAAAGCAGAACCAACTCCGCGGAACAGCTGCAGCGGATAATCCTCGAATCCGTACGCCGTGACATAGCCGTTGACGCCGACACGCTCACCTGTTCCATTCTCTACCCTGGCGATGATAGGTATCTCGAGGCCGATTGGGTAATCATTAGGACATACAATTTGGAGCTGTGCCCCGCTGAACTCAGCGGCCGCCGAATCTATCATCGGATAGGGTGTCCATACCGGCAGACCCACCTCCGTTTCACCCCTTTCTGATGCCCGAACTATAAACTGAACCAGCTCGGTCTCTTCATTTCCGGAAGACTGCTCGCGCCGGTAAACGTATAATTCGTAATATTCTGCTTCATCGACTTCTATGTAGACGTCAGTCGGAATAGAAACGCCATTTAACTCAACCGTATAATCGTAACCAGCCTCGGAGTTAACTATGAAAGAGACGCTATCTACGTAAATTTCCTCATCGCTGACACCCACTATGGAAATTTGAGCCGAAACAGAGCCAGCGCCAACAAACAAACATAGCAAACAAACCAAAGCCGGCATAAGTATGCCGCGATGCATTCTACTTGGTGTGTCTGATTGTACAGAAAGATTCCGCGAATACTTCATTGCCTATCTTTCGCCGTTAGGATCAAAAACACATGTAAGAGGATGTCATTTGCACCCACTTTTCATTACCAGACTCCGAAACTAATATTATAAACAAATAACAGGGCTTTTTCAAGCATATTTTAAGATTTATTCTGATGAAATAATGTGAACGAAATGGCGAAATTAGCTGTCTTCAGGCCAAACTTTACAGTAATCGTCAATTGACAGGTGGCGGAATTGAACCGCCGACACACGGATTTTCCGTCCGAAACCAGCGTTTGTAGGTGTTTATGAATAAACGATTAATTATTGTAAAAAAAGAACTTATGATACCGGCTGAGAAGCAACCGAGAGCGAACAGATAGCCAAACGTGCGCCTTTATTATTTGCCTGTGATACATTTTCTACTTCCCATTTTTTACCTGTAATCATGATATTCTCAAGGCTTATGTTCTATCATCACAGCTTTTATGTAATTTTGGATTTTTCACTACTTAAGCCTTGTTGTCATATTTGCTGTGAGACGATAGCTGGTAATACCAGCCAAGTTTGCAGGCGAATGCTTTTAGGGTAAATTCAACAAGCAAAGCAAGTATATAATGCGGCATCCGTTTTTCCCAAAATCTTTTCAAACCTGCTTTTAACATGTTACTGCTGTAACTTTCCAGGCCGGCAGTCTTGAGAATCCATTTATTATCAGCAAAAAATCTTCCAATATTAAAATAGCGTTGGAACAGTTTATATGATGAATACGTATGGCTATGAAGGACCCTTGCGTTCGCATTATAGAAGACTGAATAGCCGCTGGTAATAGCTTTAACGGCGAAAAGCATATCTTCATTTACAATAACGTTATTTTTGAAGCCGCCTAATTCATTGAAGGTAGAGCGGCGAATAGCTGAGCAGGAATTGGAGCAGAAAAAAGTTTTCAGGCCGAGTGTTTCGGTATCTTTTTTGGTTTTTAGAATAGAGTGTTCGGGATAATTAAACTCTCGTGCGAAGCGTTCCAGCGGCCTTGCATTGGGTCCGGGCAGTTGACGACCGTAACTTATAGCTATGTTTGGGTCTGTTTGCATAGGTTCTATTAGCTCGGCAATCATATGCTCATCAACAGGAACTACATCCTGGGTTAAGAAAACCACAAAACCAGTATCAAATTCTTTAACCGCTAAATTTCTCGTTGTGCCGTGGTCAAAGTTGTTTTTTTTAATTTTTATTACCTTGCAGTTTTTGTTTTCGGCAAGTTCTGGTGTTTTGTCGCTGGACTCAGAATCAACAACTATAATTTGAGCAGGTTTTAGAGTTTGTTTTTGTAAGCTGTCCAGCAACTCTGCAAGCTGCTGACCTGCGTTGCGTGTAGGTATTACTACAGTTATTGTATTGTTACCTAATAGTGATTCGGTCACGATAATTCCTTTGGCATATCTGCCAATTCTGGAATCTGATCTTCTACAGGAAATAGCCTGAAGCCATGAAATTGTTCATTATTGAGGGTTAAATTGGGATTGTAAAAAGGATCACAATTAAGAAGTTCAGCATAATCACTTATAAGATTTTGCTTGTAAATTAATTCTTCTGAATTTACAGTGCGAGTCTTGGTTTCATGATGAATAGCCCTTACCATCGGATTGTAAATACAGCGATATCCTTTTTTTCTTAAGCGGATACACAGATCTACATCATTGTACAATGTTGGGTAGCGATTGCCGTCGAAACCACCAACATGTTCAAAGCTGGAACGCCGCACAAGTGCTAAAGCTGCCGTAATTCCCGATACTTCTTGAATTGTCTGTAGTCGGCCAAGATACCCTAGTAATCCACTATGGACATACTTGTGGGCATGTCCAGCAGTGCCGTATATTCCCAAAATCATACCACCATGCTGTACTAAGCCATTTGAATATAAAAGTAAGCCTCCTACTACAGCAATAGATTTGTCTAATTGTGTGACAGTAATTAATTGTTCCAACCATTTTTCTGAAATTATTTCAACATCATTATTCATAAAAATAACAAATTCCGAGTCTACGGAAGCTACAGCAATATTGTTCATTTCAGAATGGTTAAATGGTTTGTTGTAGCGTATAAGCTTAATTCTATTTTCAGATTGTTCCTTTCTCACGTACTTCAAAAACTCTGGGGCATCAGAAGCGTTATCTATGACCACTACTTCAAAATTTGAGTAATTGGTGTATTCCCGCACAGAATCAATACACCTTTTTACCAAAGTCAACGCATTTTTTGTAGGTATTATAATACTTACCTTAGGGAACTCGGAAGGCTCAAATTCAATCTGATATACAGTAGGGCAAAGTTCATAACTGCTTACCTTAGCTTTCAATCCACGCCGTTGCAGAGCTTCAGCCACAGCCCTTCTTCCCATTGATGGAGCTTGAGGTTTTGCATCAATATTTGAAGCTGCTGAACCTGGTATTTGCCGCCAATGGTATAAAACGCGGGGAACATGGATAACATTCTCTCTTCGAACAATTTCCGAAAGCCTTAATGCTAAATCATAATCCTGAGAACCATCAAATCCTTCCCGTAAACCTCCCGCTTTATTGAGTATCTCAGCTGCATATACACTAAAATGACATGTATACATGTTTGACAAGAGAAATTCTGGCGAAAAATCCGGCTTAAAATGTGGCCTGCAGCATTTTCCTGTTTTGGTTATTTTATCCTCATCAGAGTAAAACCACTTTGCATTATTATATTTGTTAATATACCAAGTAAACCAGGTAAGTGCATCAGGCGTTAGCTCGTCATCGTGATCAAGAAAGCCGATAAATTCACCGCTGGTTTGTTTTATTCCAAAATTGGTTGCACCCGCTATTCCTGAATTTTGTTCCAGATAATACGCGTGTACGCGGCTATCTCGTGATGCCCAAGCATTCATTAATTGCTTCAGGTCATCTTTTTTGGAGGCATCGTCCACTAATACAAGTTCCCAATTCATATAATGTTGGCTAACAACTGAACTAATGCATTTTTCCAGCCATTTGCACTTTATCTTGTACACAGGCACTATTATGGAAAAGAGCGGCTTATTAGAACATTGGATGAGGAGATATTCACTCTGGGAACGCGAAAGCTGGTTTCGAATGGGGTCGTATGAAGATTTCCTTCTACCAAATATTTGTATCGCACGATGCAAGCATAACCTGATACCGCCAAATTTATACGTAGCCCAAACTTTAGCAAATTTCCTTCTTTGTGGCCCAACAAATAACCACCATATGACGCGAACAAGGACCCAAAAATATGCGTTTCTGTTTTTCATTTTAGGTTCAAAAAGGTGTTATCCAACCGTAAGAGAATCTTGTGTTTTTAATTTTCTTATGACTACTGTGAATCCATTACCCACCTTATCATCTACATCCTGAACCTTAGCTATTTTCCATTTCATGCCAAGTTCTTTAATCATATATTCAATTACTTCTACAAAAGTTTCGGTAATCCAGCAATGGTCATGACCGTTGTGATCGTCATGCAGCTGAGTGTTATTGTTTTCGAAATCTTTTATCAAATGGGTTAACGGGGTGCACTTTTTTCCCTTGTCGAAAGTTCGTTCTTTATGAGGTATTATCATGAAGATTATCCCTCCGGGCTTTACTAATCTGTCCCACTCTATGAGAGCCTTGATCGGATTTGGAAAGTGCTCTATGACGTGAGAGCTGACTATAAAGTCCTGACTCTCATTAGGAAGAGGAATGTCATCTCCATTAGCAACGATGTCTACTTTTAAGGCTTTTCCACAATTACGGATCTCTTCTTTTTTGAACTCGGTGTCCATAGAATCAGTGATGTCCACATTTAGTGTGTTTAGGCCGAACGGATTATGCGCAGAGCCCCCAATTTCCAATCCCTTGCCAATACAGTATTTGTGAGCAAGAGCAGATTCAGGAAAAGGAAATGGACTGTTTTGCTGGCCTTTATTTTTTAGGTTGACAGGAATGTTTTTAATGCCACTACGTCGCAGAGTACCAAAAATAGTTTTTAGTCTTCTTCTAAATTCTTTCCAGTCAAAAAACAAAAAATAAAGGCCCTTAGCAAATTTTTTTCTTATGCTTGCGTGGGGCAATATCCAGTCTTTCATCTGGAGACAAAGCTTAACAGTCTTATAGCAAAGTCTGCTGCGAATCCGCCCCAAATAGGCTTCTCTGGACTTCGTTAAATAAAGTTTTCCCTTTCTTATCTCACCGTTTTCTATTAAGAGTCGACTAAGGTAATTATAATGTGTTGAAAGCGATTTTTTATCATTAACGAATTTGTTGAAATGCTTTTGTAATATTAATTTTAGTGCACAAATAAGATAGTCCGGATTAGAACTAATATTATCTGAACGATAATATGCATTCACAAGAGGTTCATCAATATACTTAAAATGGAAATAATTCGATATTCTAATCCACATTTCCCAATCATCCAAGACAGGAATATTTTTATCAAATAAATCTGCCTTTTCAAAACATTCCTTTCTGGCGAGAACAACAGGAGTTCCTATAAAGTTTCCTTTAAGGAGCTCTTTGTGAATATCCCCTTCTTTCTGATTCACCCAGGAAAATGGTATGTAAATTCGTCTTTCTTTTTCAATTTTCCAAAAAGCCGTGTACACAACCCCGACACTATGTGACGAGTTTTGCATAAGAGCAATCTGCTTTGCGAGTTTTGTCGGTAGCCATTCATCATCACTGTCCTGAAAGGCGATAAATCGCCCTGCTGCAATTTTTATCCCTGTATTACGGGCTTCTGAAATCCCCTTATTTTTACTGTGCCTGACGTATCTAATTCTGCTATCACCAAAGCTTTTTATAACTCTTTCAGTGCCATCTGATGAAGCATCGTCAACCACAATTATCTCGAAATTCTTAAAAGTTTGATTTAAAACACTTTTAACAGCGCGGCCAATTAAACCTTCCCGATTATATGTGGGAATAATTACACTCACAATTGGACTGTAGTCTTCTTTTGTCACGTTGACTTCACATTTTACACTAATAACCATTGACTTGTATAGTCATAGGATTCACTGGTATATATCCAAAATATGACAAGGGTTCCCATCCACTGTTGGAGACGCTTTTGTATAATGCCATAACATCGGCAGCAGAGCCTTCATCCAAAAAAATGCCTGTTAAAATAGGCAAAAACCTTCAACCTCTTCACAATCTGTTCTTTATTCTAATTAAAGCTCCAAATAATTTTTTGGCATATACTCTTCTTCGGCTGCCGGGTGGAAATATCTTATCCCTGAACCTATAATAACAACAAAGAAACTTCCAGCCACGAGAGTTGTGGATAACTCTAAGCTGCTCATGAGCAGTAAATATTTTCATTTGTAAATCCCTTTGTGTATCAGAATTCGGAGTGATAGTTGGAGGCGTAATATTTCCCATTTCCTGCTGAAACCACACTAACTCCATGGAGGGGGTATTTATAACCTTCGGGCAAAATTCCTGCAGTGACTGATTACAAATATTGATTATTTGATCTGTTATCAGTGAAGCATTATATTCTTTTAATATAATCTCCCTGTTTATTCTTCCCATCGATTGCTCGTACTTTTCTATTTCCCGTATCATATCTTCTGCATCGTAGTCTTTACCAAATCTTCTGCCGGAAAAGTGATACTCTCTTATCTCGTTTATGGTGTCCGTGGTTATTATGCCGTCTCCTCCCGCGTAATCACAGACTATTGCTGCTCGCCCGCAGGCCATAGCCTCTAATATGCCTCTTCCCAGCGAAATAACTATGTCAGCCTTGTTGATATAATCTTCTGTGTTTAGAACTTTATTAGTTCCGCCGATCCTGATTAATTTCAGGTTGAGTTTTTCACAAGCCCCTTTTACTGTTTTATAAACCTTTGATGAATGCTGATTACTCATAAATAAAACTACTTTGGGACTTTCATTAATTTCAGTTTGTGGATAAAATCTATTAACGTCTACAAAGTTCCTTACTATGTCAACGTTTGCAGCAGGTATGCCGTAATTAAAAACTAAATTATCTTTTACCTTTTCGCTTATCGCTATATATTTCTGGATATTAGTGTTTATTGAGGGAGGTTGTTCTAAAAAAGGCAATATTCCGTGAGATATAAAAATCATCGGCACTTCAGGTTTTATACTCCTCAGCACAAAAGCTAATATATTGTGTTGAGCTATTATACAGGTATATTCTTCGCCGGATATATCCGTAAGGGTTTCGTAAACTTTAACACACTTCTTCTCTAATTCACCTGCTATGATTTCTGCATGAGGGCTAAAAACGTGAACCTCGTGTCCCCTGCTTTTTAACTCCGATGCCAGAGTAAAGGTATAAGTGCTGGATCCGGACAAATCTAATCTATAACACGAAATTAAAAATCTCATTTCCCGCTGTTTCCTGTAACGAATCGGTTATAAGCGCTATTCAGCATAATCAGGGGTAATTCCAAATTCCTTTTATCCCGAAACATTATAACCAAATCACTTAGGTAGATTTAATACTTTTCCAGTATTCATCCACAACCTTACCTGTTCCGCCTTGTGATTTAATTTCTCCGTTTTCGAGCAAAACAACTCTATCACAAAATTGTTCGACCGCGTTCAGGTCGTGGCTGACAAAAACAATTGTCCTGCCGTCTTTTTTGAAACCACCGAAAGAGCCGTAACATTTCTGCTGAAAATCAATGTCGCCGACAGCTAAAACCTCATCCACTAGTAGTATCGGGCTCTCAATGGCTACAGTTATTGAAAAGCCGAGTCTCACCTGCATACCGGATGAAAGATTTTTCAGCTTGGCATCAACAAATCTCTCCAGCCTTGCAAAATCAATTATCCAATCATATTTGTCAGCTATTTCCCTACGACTCATCCCTAATAAAGCACCATAAAGAAAAATGTTGTCTTTTACAGTCAAATCTCCCTGAAAGCCGACACCGAGCTCTAAAAAAGGTGCCACATTGCCTCTGACGATAATCTTGCCGCTCGTTGGTTCCAGGACTTTGGCAATCAGCTTCAGAAGTGTCGATTTGCCCGAACCGTTTTTGCCTATTATCCCTAAAAACTCTCCCTTATCAACTTTCAGATTTACCTCACGAAGTGCGTAAAGCTTCTCATAAATATTTTTTCTTGATAAACTGACAAACCTTTGCCGCAGGGTTGCTTTCCTTTCGTGAGGCAGCAAAAAAACCTTATTTACATTTTCAAGGGTTATCATAAATCTTCCGCAAAGCTCTTTGACATTCTGTTATAAAATGACAAACCAACAAAAAACAAACCAACCGATACGAACACAAGGTATATATGGTTACTCAGGACTAAGAAGTTTGTATCCGCACCAATGATGACTTCCCGGCTCGCCTGTATTATTCTTGCAATAGGATTGAGAAAAATAAATTTATGATACTTGGCGTGTACAATTGATATAGGGTAAATTATCGGCGTTGCCCAGAAACCGAGCTGAACGAAAACCTCCCAGATATGGTGGATATCTCTGAATTTTGGAAATAAGGCGCAAAGACAAAATGCCCAGCCAACAGCCAGAAAATACAGCTCCATCAAACAGATAATCAAAAACAAACTCTTTACGTGTAAAGATATACCGGAAAACGAAAAAAATATGAAGAACACGCACATGTTAAGAAATAAAGTCATAACTGATGTTAAAGAAGATGCAATTACAATTATCCATCGCGGGAAAAAAACCTTTTTTAAGATCATTGATTTGCCTTCAAGCAAAACCATACTGTTAAGCGTAACTTCAGAAAAAAAATTCCAGAGTATTATTCCGAGGAGAAGATATAGCTTGTAATTTTCCATTTCCCATCTAACGAACACCGAGAATACAAGATACAATGTGCCAAACATCAACAATGGTTTTAGTAAACTCCATAAGTATCCCAAAACGGAGTTGTCGTATTTTACCTTGAAATCTGTTATGGCCATCACTAATGTCAGGTAAAAATAATTCTTTCTGCCTAAAGCAATGTCTTGTTTAAGGGTTTTTGTATATGATGGCATTGAATCCTCTTTTACTTTTAGCGACGTATTCGTATTCTACTTTGCCTGACGGCTCCATTAAAACTGGCTTGTCTTCCCGATTTTTCGATATTCTCACAGTATATACAACATTAGCGGGAATATTTCCATTCTCATAAACCAGTCCTTGCCGCTGGGCATAAAAATTTACGCGTTTATCAGGTACAGCTACTGTAGCAGCAATATCAGTATTGGCTTTTAGCCAATTTGCAGCGGCTCTGTAGCCCTGCTTTTCTATACGGATTGGCCTGAGCAGCTTTGGGGCACATATAAGAACACCAATCAGGAACAAAACGAGAAACCAAAACTGCTCTTCTCGATTTGTCACGGCAGATGGCTCGATTTTCCTGGAAAACCTCTTCCGGCACCAGATTGCCAATTCTTGTAGGCCGACAGGCACATAGAGAATCGGGATTATTAGTAATGGCAAGGTATGCCTGTCACTCATATAGCCGTGCCTGCAATACAGCCATATCATTACAGGTATGTTTAGAACTATAATGGCAATTATAAAAAACTTCTCCGGCTCATGCCATTTTCGTCCTTTGAACTTCTTGTGAATCCCTATCAACAAGGCCGGAACAAAAAACCACATTAACGTCTCACCAATATTTGCGGCAAGTTTGCCGAGAGCCTTTACGGAATTCGATGGAGTAAATTGCGCTATATGCGCGGCTGCTGATACAAACTGGTTTTTCTCTGGATGAATTTTCGGCTGCTGTGAGCCTTGAGCAAACCGGCCTACATTTTTCTTGGGAAATACCGCCCCCTTTAAATTCATATACGGCGCAGCTATAACCAGAAATCCAATAAGTAATAGAACGAAAGCAAAGAGAACCTTACTTATGCTCATGGTACGTTTTGACCATAGCAACTGCAATCCCAGCCATAATCCGCCCAATATAACCACCTGTGCGCATTCAGGCCTAACAAGGTATCCCGCGCCGGCAGCAAGTCCGGCAAAACCATATAGCCACCATCTCTGGTTTATTGCTGCCTTTAACAATAATAACACACCGGTTAGAAAAAAGAACAGATGCGGCCAATCGCTAAGAGCGTCACTGCCATATTCAGCAGGCCCAGGCAATAGTATAAGAATCAATACTCCCCAGAAGCTCAGAGCGGCCCCTAATAGCTGTTTGCCTATAAAATACAGAACTATTAAGGCAAGAAGCCTGAATATCAAAGTTGTACTTTGACCGCAGTAAACCCAGCTCAATATCGAAGTATTTTCGTGTAAAAACCGTGTTGCGTTATGGGCAATAAGAATAAGCATAGGATAGCCGGGGTGCTGAAATTCATTCTTCATCGTTCTGATGGGGGCGGTCTCGAGTTGTTGAGCATACTTTATAAAAGTAACGCCATCCTTAGCAATAATAACAGTGGTAACGATAAGATATATGCCGATACATAGTGCAATTGTCAGTAGTATTGACAAGTTGATAACATTTTTGTTTCTGCTGGGTTGTTCGGGAATCATTTTCAATACGCATTTTTACCTTTTATAATGTGCCATGGCGTCTTCAGCAGAATCCATAAATCCAATCCGAAGGACCAGTTCCTGACGTAATACAAATCGTATAACAATCTTTTCCTCAAAGAGGTATCACCACGAAAACCATTGATTTGGGCCCATCCCGTTATGCCTGCTTTAACCTTGTGCCTGAGCATATATTTTTTGTATTCCTCGGAGAACTGTTGTGCAAAGACAGGACGCTCAGGCCTCGGCCCAACCAGACTCATCTGTCCTTTTACCACATTTATAAGCTGTGGAAGTTCATCAAGACTCATTCTCCGCAGCCATGCCCCAAATAGTGTACGTCTGGAATCATTGTTCTTGGTCCATTGAGGTCCGTCTTCTTCAGCATTCTCTGCCATTGTGCGAAATTTAAGTATCTTAAACTCTTTCTGGTCCATACCCACCCGTTCCTGCTTATAAAAAATTGGTCCTTTGCTGGTTAACTTAATCAAAATGGCTATCAGCAGGATTGGAATAATGAATATGGCTAATAATATCAAAGCGATGATACGGTCGAAAACTTCTTTCAATACGATATTAGCGCCATTTAGCGGAGAATCAGCGGCTGAAAACAAAACTTGAGAACCTATAGTAATTGCCGTCGCACCGCTTATTGAAGCCAGGCCGCCCCAATCGGGTATGATGCGTATAGTTATGCCAGCGGATTGAAGGGCTTTGAGAATCGGGTATGCTTTCTGTGCCTCATCTCCACTTAAAGCGAGATAAACTTCGTCTATCGGCTCAGTTTTGACTAATTCAGTTAGTTTCTCAATCGGGCCGTGTACCGGAATACCCATCAATTCGGTGTCAATACACCTCGGATTATTATCCACAAAAAAAGCACACTTCAATCCCAGCCATCCCATCTGTTGGATATCACGAACGAGCTGTTGACCCTCCTGACCGGCTCCGATTACAGCATAATGACGCAGGTTGTATCCCTTCGCCCGCAATCCCCGCATTATTACCATTGTTAATAAGTGCGAAAAAACCAAGCCTATGAACAACATAATTATGAACAAGGTCAATAATTTTCGTGAATAAGGCATATCCTGAAGATAGTAAAAGAACGACAGCACAAACAGTCCGCTGAAAAAGCTGGCCTTAAAAATATCTACAAGTTGCACAAAAATATTCTGTACTCGTTTAGGTTTGTAAAGCCCCGTGAACAGGCAGCCCAAATAGCAAATCAGGACTATCGGTAAGGTGAGTGTTAGATGCCTTTTGAAATCCGGTATTCCCTTGGTTGTGGTAAATACCCCCGAATGGAATCGTATATAAAATACGCAAAGCCAGATGCAGCCGGTAATAAAGATATCACTTGCCGAGCGAAACAGTGATACATATGTTGCATATCGCTTTAACATATTGTTCCCTCAATCTTAGCGGCAGATTTACCCAAATCTATGTCAAGACAGCCGTTTTGAGCCAATGACGCCGTATATTAGGCAGCATATTCTGCTCCTTTTCAAGTTTTTTTTCGGGCCCTATTTTCAGCTTTTCAATAGTATCAGAAAGATGGAAAATAATGTTTGCAAAATCGGCGCTATATTGTTAAGTATGTTTATCATTTGTAATAGCGTTTAGGCGGGCCTGTGCTTTGATGTGCCTCTATTTTGCCCGATAGGCTTCTGCCTGATAAAAGCAGGTTAGATCTGACTGTGGGTGAAATCAAATATGCCGAAAGTTAGTATCTGTATCCCGACATATAATCGTAAACACTATCT
>CAYNDE010000003.1:0-40011 GCA_964395535.1 uncultured Pirellulales bacterium | reverse complement strand
AAAATTCGGGGGCTATATATTTTAAAATAGAACCCCCTGCGGTGCAGGGGGCTAAAAAAAGTCGCCGTCCGTCTTCGCTGCGCTCCGCCGAGATAAATCCGTCTTCGCTGCGCTTCGCCGAGACAAGTACCGGCGACTGCTAAACGACCCCGCCATAAAAAATTCAACCCCCGAATAATCCGCAGGATAAAATTCGGGGGCTATATATTTTAAAATAGAACCCCCTGCGGTGCAGGGGGCTAACAAATTTTAGATTCCCTTTTGCGCGGGAATGACATTACAGATGTGCTTTTGCAGCAGAAGTGCAAAAAAAAATATGGGGCGCATATTTTGTAATTATCAGCATGCTGTGATATGATTATTATCCTATTCGAGAAACAGTATTCAGATAATTCGCAAATCAGGTCTATTTTTATGGCGAATTTCGCAAGATAAGAGGTTGTACTTGACGATATTGTTTTTAGAAATTATTATTTTATTACTGATGGTGCTTTTCTTTTATGTACGCTAATGTCAACTAAAGCAGTTTCAGGAATAAGCGAATGACTGAGATATTGGAAGACATCGACAAAAAAAACAGATTCAGGTCTGCGTTTTCCGGCTGGCCTATGGTCATCGGCTGGATTGCTATGCTCATATTTGCCATTCACGCCTGCACTCATATGGTTGGTGCAGGTGACACCTGGGTCGCTATGGCCTGCGGCAGACATTTCGTCAATCACGGCGTCGATGCGAACGAACCTTTCAGTGCGAACTCTCACAGGCCTGGCCCGACAAAGCAGTCTATGGACAAATATGCAAAACTGCTTAGCGCCGAGGCCGGAAGCAAAAAGGGTATGAAATATTCTCTTATGAGGTGGTGGGCAGAGAAGTGCGAGAACTACGAGAACTGGCCTCAGTGGAAAAAATCATTTGTAAAGTGGATTCATCCTACCGGCTGGATAAATCAGAACTGGCTGACACACGTTATTTTTTATTCACTTGTTCCGAAGTCGACTTATACGCCCTCTGACACTTTTTCTTCGAATGCCCTTGTTTACTGGAAGTTCGCAATCTACATCATTACTATTATTTGTGTTTACTACACTACCCGGCTTCTGGGTGTTAATCCGATGCTTGCAGCGGCATTTGCCTGTTTTGCGATTTTCACCGGCCGTTCATACTTTGACGTCAGGCCCGCCGGATTCTCAAATCTGCTTGTCGCCGTTTATCTATTTGTCCTTGTCCTTACAACGTATCGCAATGTCCTTTATATCTGGCTTGTCGTTCCTATAACAGTTTTCTGGTGCAACGTTCACGGAGGATACCTCTACGTCTTCATTATGCTGGTACCTTTTATCGGTTTGCACCTGCTTGCCTTAATCCCGAGAAAATGGACTATTACTTCTTTTGCCATTTTAATGTGGACGGGCCTTTATGTATTATCTCTAAAATTTGTTTCCCAGTTCAATGCAATTGGAGAAAAAATCTTCAATAAACCGCAGATGCTTGAAGAGATTTCATTATTGAAAGACCCTTCTGTTTATATCATTCTTTTTTTCGTTATTTGCGCAATCGTTATAGCTCTTCTTACGAGAAAGAGTGAAAAAGCTCTCTACGGTTTTCATATTGCTGCTCTCGTATTGATTTTCCTGGTTATTTTCTTAAAGTTCTTTCCGGACGTTCCTTATGCTATCAGGACCTATCCGAGTAAAGAAATAAGAGATATGTTCTTCGGCCATATCCGAAATTCTCGTCTTTTTTTCATTTCTATCTTTGCAGCGGGATCCGGATTGGGTATTGTCCTTTCTTTTTTCAAAAAGAACCTTGTTATGCTCGGCTTTAAAGGTCTGGTTCACACGATTATTGTCTCTTTCGTTTCGTTCGTAGCTATGATTCTTTTTAATCCTTTCCACCTTACTAATCTGACGCATACTTTTGTTATCAGTGTGAGCAAGCACGCTGAGATGTGGCGCAACGTCAATGAATGGCATCCTGGTTTTGAATGGATGAATCCCGTCGGAACAGCTTATCCGTTTCTGATTATTTTTGTATTAGGCATTGCGATACCATTGTTGTGGCTCTACGGCCGTTTTATGAGGCCGAAACTTCTCGAAGCACCCAAGGGACAGCTCAATGCTCAGGAAAGCGTATTTAATATTCAGGTTAAAGTTTTTGGTTTTGCCGTTGCTGTTTTTGTCTGCTGGTGTGCTCTTTTGAGCTTATCCTTTATCAACTATGACTTTTATAGTTTCCTTATCTGTGCCTTTTTTGTGGGTATAATATTACGGAGCATCTATTCTAATGTTCATTTCGTCTATGCTTTTATCCCTTTTGTTATCCTTGTCTTATGGTCCTCTATGGGAGCAAGCGGCTATGCCGGCAGGTACATTTATCCCTTTGTTCTCCTGCCGACGTATTTCATAATCAACATCATTGCTTCTGTGCTGTCAAAGAAGATTAAGTTGAAACCTGTGAATCTTATCTATGTTACCGCGACTGCTGCCGTGTCACTTATATTAATGATTTTCATTTTCAATCCTTTCAGATTCAAAATGCCGCAATGGTATTTTGAAAAGGCAGATTCTTTCCTGGCTACTGTCGTTGGGTGGTTTCGCTGCTGTTTCGACTGGTTATGGGCAAGATTTTTGGCTCTGAGATACCTTCCGAACGCAAGAGTTATGTGGAGGCCGAAATTTATCAATAACGCCATACCTACCTATAACCATCTTTTTGCATTTCTTTATATTGTCAATATTCTTGTTGTCATCTTATGGTTAATGTTCGACTATCTGAAAGAGCAGTTCAATCAAATCTCACAGGACACCAGAGACAACCAAAATCCCGTCGCTGACGATTATCAGGTACCTAAA
This sequence comes from uncultured Pirellulales bacterium, assembly GCA_964395535.1. Classification (GTDB taxonomy): domain Bacteria; phylum Planctomycetota; class Phycisphaerae; order Sedimentisphaerales; family Anaerobacaceae; genus CAYLMG01. The sequence continues at coordinate 37,159 of CAYNDE010000003.1, read as the reverse complement.
ATAGATATCACCTTAATCACAATAGCTGCTCTTACAGTTTATATGGGCGTCAAGATGAGACGATTCATACCGATAGCTGCCATCGCCGCCGGCCCACTACTGGCGTTGTTTGTTGACCAGTTAATACGCGGCCTTTCCGCCTCTATCAATTTCTTTAAAAAAGGCAAATTCGCCGTTCCACAAATGCCAAATAACGTTCGCAGCTTTTTCATCATTGTGTCAGCTGCAATCATTGCTTATCTTGGCACCCACTGGACACTTAAATTTAAACGCATCTACCTTGATGCCTGGCCTACGGATAATAAGCTGACGAGTGTGTTTATGAGAATGACCGCCTCGGATGCCAAGCCTTTCTATGCCTTAAAGTTTATAAAGGATAATAAGCTCGAAGGTAAAATGTTTAATTACTGGACTGAGGGCGGTTTCATCGCCTGGGGACAGCAGCCGGACCCGAAAACGGGAAGAACACCTCTGCAACTGTTTATGGACGGAAGGGCACAGGCAGCTTATGAGCCCGACGCTTATAAGCTCTGGTCATACATTATGGGGGGTGGCGAAATTGTCAGGAAAGCCATGGTCAGAAAGACAGATGTTGATTTTGTAGAAGTCGGTAAATGGCTCGATAGCCAGCTAAGAAAATATGACGTGTGGGTTGTCCTTATGCCTGCGGCTCAATTCAACGAAGATTTCGTAAGAGGTCTTGAAACTAATAAAAACTGGTTAATTGTGTTCTTTAATAACAAACAGAGGCTTTATGTCGACAGCCGACGTCCAGAGGCTATAAGACTCATCAATGGTATTTTAACGGGCGAGACTATTTACCCGGACCAGTTCTCAAAAGACCTGATACAAGCTTATTATAAGCTTACCTCGAATAAACCGGAAGAAAAGGAAGACGGGCTCAAACTCGCCATAAGAGCCTGCGAGGCCTATCCTTCACAGGTACCGATGGAATGGGTAATCTTCGCGGTAAGATTCCCAGGCCTGAAAGAGCACGTCACACAGTTTTGCAGAGAATATTTTGACGACTTTGTACAGAATAAAAATAAATATAAAAAACAAGATGCTTACCACGACAGGGTTTTTGCATCCATGCTCGCCGGTAATTATCTCGGAACGGTTGAAAAGGAACTCAAAAACGATGAAAAAGCCTTGTTTTACACAACCGAAGTCGGTGAGTTGGAAAAAAACAGAAAGGATGTAGTTGAAAGTAAAAGGTGGTAGCTGTTGGCAGAAAAAAATCGAATTCAAAACTTCGGCAAATCCGCCCAGCATGGTTCTCAGCCGGAACAGAACAAAAACTCTGCACTTTCAATCAGCGTATTTTTCCCCTGCTATAATGAACAGGCGAATGTCCAGCGGACGGTAAATCAGGCCCTCGAAGTATTGCGAAATCTTGGTGCTGAGTTTGAGGTAATTATCGTGGACGACGGCAGTAAGGATGAAACGGGGAAAATCGCCGATGCTATCGCTCAGCAGAATTCGAATGTAAAAGTTGTCCACCATAAAATCAATCTCGGCTATGGTGCTGCATTACAATCCGGCTTCAAAGCGGCGACTAAAGAATTGGTTTTTTATACCGACGGCGACGGCCAGTTCGATATTAAAGAACTGCCGCCGCTGATACTGCTTATGCAGGACTATGACATTGTAAGCTGCTATCGAGTCAATCGGCAGGACAATATTATTCGCCGGATTAACGGCTATTGCTGGACAAAACTCGTCTGCCTGCTCTTCGGGCTGAAATTGAAGGATATTGACTGTGCATTTAAGCTTTACAAAAGACAAATTTTTGATGATATCACTGTTTGCAGCAGCGGTGCGCTTATCGATACGGAAATCCTCGCCAGGGCTGTGAAAAAAGGTTACACAATTACGCAGGAAGGCGTCCATCACTATCCACGTACCGCAGGAGCTCAGACAGGGGCTAACCTGAAGGTTATTTGCAGAGCATTCAAAGAGCTCTTTAAGCTATATAAAGAAATAAAACACTCCTGAGTTTTGTTTCGCTTTACACATCAAAATAAAATTTTGTTATAATGAATGACTAATATGGATGAAGAAGGATATAACCTGTTTGTTTACGGTTCCTTGCGTGACAGCCGGGTCTTTCAGTCGGTGAGCGGGCTGAGCTTTACTCTCGATGCGGCAAGTGTAAGAAAAGACCGGCTTCTCGCCGAGCCTGCTATGCTCGCTGAGTACAGAAGCGTAAGCCCGGACAACGTGTATTTCTATGCTGTTAAAAATCCATCCTCAAAAATCGAGGGCCTCGTTGTCTATGGTGTCCCTGCCCCGGCGATGGCTGAAATCGACAAATATGAGGGAAAACGTTACGACAGAGAAGCCGTTCAGATAAATACCGCCAAGGGACCGGTCTGGGCACAGGCTTATTTAGTCAGTCACGAGGCTATGAAAAAACATTTCGGGGACAGATGGCATGTCAATCTCATACACGAATTGTGGCTTCGGAAAAGGATTGAAGAATTTTTGAAGAAAAAGACAAGACCCGGTGACCAGACTGATGATGCTGACATCGAGCGCATTGCTGACAGAGAGCTGCTTGCAACAACCGAGAGGGACCTTGTTATCACTCATTATCATAAGGACGCGGTAAGTGACTATTATCTTGAGCACGAGCTTGACAGGCCCAGACGGAGTATAAGATATCTTTACGGGGACGGCGAAGCAAGGCCTTTTATAAAACAGTATCTCGGCCTTGTAGTAAAGCAGGTACTTCTTAATCAGCTTGACGAAAAAATCCAGACAGAATTTCGTTTTGAACTGGAACATATTCGGTCATCGGAAAGGTATTTTAAGCGTTCCGTCAGTTTGCTTGCCGCCCTGAGAATGATTAACGCAAACAGCCATTCGGTGGACTTAATCATAAAACAATGTCTTGACTCGATGCCGTACGAGAAAAGCGACCTCATCGATTATGTAAAATATGCTGTCAGGGCTGCCCAGAGCGTTTTCGAATATCGCATTGCCCGTGACCAGCTTGAGTATATACGTTCGCATTTCAATCCCGGCCTGATACCTCTTGGTGTCGAGCTTGAGTTCAGCAATCTTGGCTCTGCAGCAGTTGAGCCGCAAAGGTCTGTTAAAAAGAAGACCGACTCGGTATATGACGGCTTCAAATACTTTTCAGATTTTTGCCTTGACGTTTTAAGCTGGAAACTCGGCGGCTACGTTGACGACCATACCGGCTCAACTTCTCTTCAGAGGCGCTGCGGATTTTTTGAACTTGCTCCGGGAAGATTGAACATCGAGGGTGAGCTATCAAGGCCTGCAACCGCTGCACCCTGGATACTGAACCAGCTCATAAACGAAATCGTCAAATTTTACGATATTAAACCGCACAGTCTGCATTTGTCTTTCCAGCTGAGAAAAAATCAAATCGGGCGCCAGAAGATACTGCCTTTGAGCTTTGTAAAGTGCCTGCTCGCTCTCGGCGGTGGTCCCGAATTAAAGCAAACCGGAAGACTATGGGTATCAAGAATGGGGTATGATGAGATAAAACAGTATAGAGGTGGAGAAGAGCTCGTTTTCACGAGGACAAGCAAAAGACAATGGTATGTTGCCGATGACTCGGTCGCCGAAAAAACGCCTGCGCAGGCGACCACTTATGTTCAACAATATAAATTTATTCGTCTGCAGCAAAGGGCAAACTACGAGCCGCTTATCGTATGCCTCAAAGGATTACAGCTCGGCTACAATCCCGCTGATTACCTGACTGCCGAGCAGTTGAGGAAGAGCAGGAAATTGCAAAGAGAATACGAAGAGCTGAAAAAATGGTCTAATGAACCGACCGAAATCAGCCCGCAGGCTATAAGACGGTTCCTCGAAGTTGTCAAGCAGGGCTTATTGAACGAGGCTCATCACCGGCCGGCCCACAAGCTGCATTATATAGACTGGGCTATAAGCACTATTAATGTTCAGTTACGTATGTTCAATCAGCAGATTAAAAAATCGAAATCAAAAAACTAAACCCGGCTTCTATAACGTTCGTATCCGAAAGAATCAACACTTTTCACTAAAACTTCTTTTCCTTAAATCTGCCTGCTGCGAACTCGATTACCATCCTGTGGTCGAAGGCTATTTTTTCAGGAAGCCGGTGGTTATCGAACCACCGGACGGCTGATGCATCATCTCCTGCGCATAATTGCGGTATGTCAGCTTTAAGTATGGCCATATATAATATTGAAATGACCCTGCCTCGCGGGTCTCTGCCGATGGCCCCGAATGTCTGAACCTGTTCCAGCTTTATGTTGCGAAGTCCTGTCTCCTCTGAAAGCTCTCTTGAGGCTGCGTCGTCAAGCTCCTCATCGATTTCGACGAAACCGCCCGGAAGTGCCCAGGAGCCCTTAAACGGCTCTTTACCTCGCTGTATCAGCAGGATGTCTAATTTACCCTTGAAGGGATGAAAAACCGCAATATCTACTGTCACCATTGGCCTCGGCCAATTGTATGTGTATTTTGCCTTCTCTGACATAAAGAGTCCTCTTAATTATTCGATTGCTCGAAAACTATCTATTTCTTACAATTATCCATATATGGCTGAAGGTTTCAAAAAGATTTTAATAATAAAGCCAAGCTCGCTTGGTGACATAGTACAGGCTTTGCCGGCCCTGTCGGCCCTGCGCAAAAGCTTTATTAACGCGAAAATATGCTGGCTAATCCGCCCTGAGTTTGCACCCCTGATTGAGAACCATCCTGACATAAACGAGCTGATTACTTTCGACCGGAAATTTCTCGGCCAGGCCTGGTATAATCCAAAAGCCCTTAATGCTCTATTTATCCTTATAAAAAAACTGCGAAGGGAAAATTTCGATGCCGTCTTCGATTTCCAGGGACTTTTCAGGACCGCTGCTTTGGGCTGGCTTTGCGGCTGTAAAAAACGCTTCGGTATGGATAACGCCAGAGAGTATGCTCATCTTTTCTATACTCATAAAGTCGGGCAGGATGAAAGCTGTATACACCTTGTCGATTTCTATCTTAAAATCGTCCAGCTTGCCGGTTGTGAAAAAGTTGCACCGGAATTCAATGTGCCTACGGATGACAAGGCATTTGATTTTGTGAGTAAAGTTTTGGCTTCTAATGATATTGAGCCTAAAAAGTACGCCTGTTTTGTTATTGGTTCGGCACACGCCGACAAATGCTGGCCGGTAGAGAATTTCGCGAGTCTTGCCGAAAAAATTTACTCTCAGTACGACCTGAAAATAGTTACATCAGGCGTTGCTTGCGAAAAAAGTATTAACGAAAGATTGAAACAATCAGCCAAAGTACCTGTTATTGACCTGGCAGGACAGACTGATTTAAATCAATTAAAAGCCCTTTTAAAATCTGCAAAGATTGTCATAGGCAATGATACCGGCCCGAGCCATATCGCTGCTGCGCTTGATGTGCCTGTGGTTATAATTTTCGGCCGGTCGAATCCTGCACGGGTCGCTCCTTATCAAAAAAGGCATTCTATAGCTGCTGTTGAGCCATACGAGCGGGGATTAAAGGCTGACAGCATCAATCCTAAACATAATATCAAAAATATTTCTGTAGATATGGTCTATGAAAGAGTTGCCGCAAAGCTCGCCTCGCTTAATACCTGAATCACACTTGTAATTTTATCTATTAAAGATAAGCAGATATGTGATGTATCCAAAGTAGCAGCCGACAAGCAGCAGGGCCTCGAGCCTGTTTATAACACGCCTGCCGACGATTATCGCCAGAGCAAAGCCTGCGCTTATGCCAATCATAATCCAGTAGTCAGCCCCAATCAGCCTTGCGTTGATGCTGAACGGGCTGACAGTACCGGCGATACCGGTAACGAGCAGCGTATTGAAAATATTGCTGCCGACAAGATTGCCGATAGAGATATCATCCTGCTTCTTCAAAGAAGCTACCACGCAGGTAACAAGCTCCGGCAGTGAAGTGCCGACGGCGATAATTGTCAGGCCGATTACAGCCTGGCTTAAACCGATTCGCTCGCCTATAAATACCGCTCCGCGTACCGTTATTTCCGCACCTAATCCGAGGCCAATAAGACCAGCAACAATTAATATAATGTTTTTGCGTAAACTTAGGTTTTTTTGTGAACTAACATCGGTTTCCCTGCTTATTATCATTTTATTATTTTTCTTTGTATTAAGAACGGTCAAAATGAGCATCAGCAGAAATATCAGCAGCAGCAGGGCACCTTCCAGCCGGGACAGTCTCAAATCTTTAAGAATCGGCCATAATATCAAAGCTACCAAAAGCATCGCCGGTATCTCACGCATCAGGGTTGTTTTTTTAACAGTAATGGGATTGATAAGGGCAGCCAAGCCGCCTACAAGTGCAAGGTTTGCAATGTTCGAGCCGTAAACATTGCCGATTGCGATGTCACCTGCGCCGCGGACTGCCGCCGCTATGCTTGCAGCAACCTCCGGGGCTGATGTACCCATCGCAACAACCGTAAGGCCGATGACGAGACTGCTTACACCGAGCCTTTGTGCCAGAGAAACAGCGCCGTCAACAAGCAGCTCGGCGGATTTCCACAATACCCAAAGACCACAAACTAAAAATAAAGCAGCAATTATATTATTCATTGCGAGGATTATACCTTACAGGCTTTTTACTTCAAGAAATTTGCATTACTCAGACAGAGAATATAATAAGAATTTAATTTGGCCGCAGGTGAGTCTTTGTTGAACTTTCGGTGTCCGAAATTACAAGAGCCGTTTATGAATCTAATCTTCGCGGCTTCTCCGTTCACCGCTTTCCGATTCCAGTGTTTTCTCTATTGCCTTTTTGAGCTTTGGGTCGGCGTCTTCAGGTATGTTTTCGGTGACAAGCTGGCGATTTTCCTCGTTGATTTGCTGCTGCTGTTGTTCAGACTTGTTTTTCTTTGAACAGCTGCAAAGGAGCCCGCACAATATGAGAATTGTTATTAAAATTAAGTTTATCGCTTTCATATTCGTTTTTTCGGCTTTTTCAACAATACGTCTTTAGCATTTTATCGGTTCATTTCAACATAAGTAAAACTGCTATTCGCTAAAATATCATATTTTTACAAGCAACGGGGAGCATACGTCCTCAGAGTTGATAGTTTGTAGAAATATGAAGGGAGGTAAGTATTTATCTTGCTTTAATTTGTTTTTATCTCTAAAGTGTTGTAAAGTTATAACCAAAGCAAGCTATTACTAACGCGATGCACGGCTTTTTAAGCTGCAATTAACCGGCTGAATCGCAGCGGTTTCAAAAAAATAAAAAAATAGAAAGTTACCTATACAAGGGATTACGATGAACCGCATAATCCTTGTTGCTCTGCTTGTTCTAACCGCTTTAGCCGCTTCGTCCACCCTCGCGGCGGATTTACAGATCGGCAAAACCGCGCGCTACTGCAACCCTCTTCCGATGGTCACTGCACCAGGCGGAAATGCGGCTGGGGATGTTACGGTCATCCGCGAGCAGGGCAAATACTACATGTACTGCACCGGCGGAGGCGCATGGGTATCGGACGACTTACTCAACTGGTCCTTCCAGTACGTCGCCAATGTCCCTGTCGCACCGCATGTCGTCAAATACAACGGCAGCTTCTACATGTGCGGCAACGATGGTCCGCTCTACAAAGCTGACAATCCGCTGGGGCCCTTCACTGAGATTGGTGAATGGAAGAACACGCCCGACATCGACGGTGGATGGAACGGCCCCTTCGATATGGACATCTTCATCGACGACGACAATAAGCCGTATCTCTATTATCCGGGCAGGGGGATTAGCGGTATCTTCGTTGCGCCACTTGACCCTGACGACCTCACGAAATTCGCCGGTCCGGGCAAGCATCTTTTCACATTCAACGGGGACCATGTCTGGGAACGTTACGGCGAGATGAACGAGTACACAGATGTGGCGTGGGTCGAAGGCCCCTGGCTGCAAAAATACAACGATACCTACTATCTGCAATACTCCGCCTCCGGAACCCAGTGGAAAACCTATGCCTCGGGATACTACACCGCAAAGTCGCCGCTGGGCCCGTTTACCTATGCTCCCAACAACCCGTTGCTTCGCAGGACCGATGGCCTTGTCACCGGTACCGCGCATGGCAGCATCGTTGAAGGACCCGACAAGAATCTCTGGCAGTTCTACACCATTGTTCTCTCGAATCCGCCCGGGGGACGGCGCATCGGAATGGATCGTATCACCTTTGACAAAGACGGCAATATGGCGGTGAAGGTCACTGATACACCGCAATGGGCTCCAAATGCGGTCAATGATCCCACAAAAGGTGACAGTGGATCTATCCCGCTGACCATCAACAAGGTCCGCGCGATGAACGCGCTTTCGCGATTCTCCTCGGAACAGCCGGGGCACTACGCAGCTTATGCCGTTGACAATTCCAGCGGCACCTGGTGGGAGCCCGCTGTGGACGATACACAGCCGACTCTGACGATTGAGCTTTCCCCCGCGACACGCTTTGATAAGGTGCAATTGTTTACGATTGACTCCGTCCGCCTGATGTTCAACCGCGGACGCGGTTTTGGTTTTGGCGGCCGTCGCGGCCGCACGCCGAACGCAGAGATTGTACCCGCAACTGCTTCAACTGCAGAACTGCCTTTGACCAACGCGTATCAATACAAAATCGAAGTGTCTTTTGATGGTCAAACGTACACAATGGCCATTGACCAGACAAAGAACGACCTCTCGCGAGATACGATTTTTGAGGAAATACCCCCGGTGAAGTGCCGCTTTGTTCGCTTGACTATGACGAACTGGCCGAGAAGCACGCCGCTGGGGATTATCGAGTTTACAGTTTTTGGAAAACCCGCGGAATCTTTGCCGTCTGCGGAGCCGATTCCCGGTATACGCTAATTGAGGATAAACAACTATATACTACAGAAACCGCAATCATATATGGCGTTTGCTCTTAAACAAATTGATCCAGGTGAAAAGGCAACATAATAGAACTTTTGTTTAACAAGGAGTTATGTGATGAACACACAAAAATGGAAAATTTATCTTACCTGCTTTACTATCATCCTGACGGCCAGCGTGTGGCTTTTGCACGCCGCGGCGCCGGTATCCGTTGCCGCAGCAACAGCCCCCACGCCCGTCAATGCCGTTATTGACGCCGGCAAAACGTACGCCCCCATCAAGCCTTATATCTATGGAATGTTTATCGAACACGCCGGCGGTCTTGTGTACAGCGGCATGTGGGCTGAAATGATAGGTGACCGCAAGTTCTACTATCCCATCACCGCCGAGGGCGCAGATTCGGCCGAACAACCGGGAAGACGACGCGGCCGTTTTGGCGCCGCTCCCCGCCGCTGGCGCCCCGTCGGCCCGGCAGAATCCGTCACCATGGATACCCGGCATGCCTACGTCGGGGACCACTCGCCCGCTGTCGCATTAAGTGCAACGGATTCACGCGGCATCAGCCAGGCGGGTCTAACCCTCATACGCGACAAGACTTACACCGGTCGAATCATCCTCGCCGGCGATCCCGGCGCTCAGGCGCAAGTCAGCCTTATATGGGGAACCGGCGCTACTGAACGCCAGACAGTAACCATCAGCAAGCTGACCCCCGCTTACGCCAAATTCCCCCTCACCTTCGAGTCACCGGTTGATGCGGACGACGCCCAAATTGAAATTACCGCCACCGGCCCAGACACCCTATACATCGGCGTCGTATCTCTGATGCCCGCCGACAATATCGAGGGCTGGAGGCCTGAAGTCATCGGCGTGCTCAAGTCTCTTCGCTCCGGCGTTTACCGCTGGCCCGGCGGCAACTTCGTCTCGGCCCACGACTGGCGCGACGCAATCGGCGAGCCCGATAATCGCCCGCCTATCCTGGATCCTGTCTGGAATGCTGTGCAGTCCAACGATGTTGGTACCGACGAATTCTTGACCCTCTGCCGGCTTACAGAGGTCGAACCCTACATCACTGTCAACTCCGGCTTCGGTGAAGCTGGTTCCGCCGCTGAATATGTCGAATACACCAACGGTCCCGTTACCACCCGCATGGGCGCGATGCGCGCCGCCAACGGCCATCCCGAGCCTTATGGGGTCAAGTTCTGGAACATCGGCAACGAAATGTGGGGCGACTGGCAGTTCGGCTACATGCCCCTCGAACAGTACATACATAAGCATAACTTTTTTGCCAAGGCCATGCGCAAAGTTGACCCCAACATCATTCTCATCGCCAGCGGTGCAATGCCCGACACAATGACCGGCTCCAAAATGTCCTTGAAACTGAGCGACAAGCTGATTCCCGATTACCTCGGGCCAGCCGATTGGACGGGCGCGATGTTTCTCAATTGCCTCGATAACATGGACATGATAAGCGAGCACTACTACAACTACAATACACACTTTGATCTTGCTAAAGCAGCCCAGGTACCCAATGACCCCAACGAACCTCTCGTTGACTGGATGCGCCGCCCGGCCAACCACATCCGCATCAAGTACGAAGAGTATCAGGAATACTTGAACCGCATTCCCGCGTTGAAGGATAAGCCTGTCCCTATTGCGCTGGATGAATATGCCTACGCCGGCGGTGGTCGCGGCCGGGGCAATTATAAAGTCGTTCCAGCTTATGCGTGGAATTTTCACGAGATGTTTCGCCATTCCGACCTTTACCATCTCGGCGCGTTGACTTTTGTCACTGGCACGTACAGTGCCGCCCGCGGCCAGGCGGTCCTAAATCCCACCGGCATGCTCTTTAAGTTCTACCGCGACCGCTTCGGCACGATTCCCGTGGAGACTTTAGGCAACTCCCCGCAGCCCAAACCCAAAGACCCTCCCGGCGGCGAACAGCCCATCGTCCACGCCGGCAGCGATACCTTCCCCCTGGACGTGGCTGCTGCCTGGACGGCCGACCGCAAGGCCCTCACTGTCGCCGTCATCAACCCGACCGAGTCCTCCCAGACCCTGAGCCTCCAAATCCGCGGCGCCGAACTCTCAGGCAAATGCACCCTTCGCCGCATGGCCCCGCAGAGTCTTACTGCTACGGTGGTCGTCGGCCAGGAACCAGGCGTCAAGATCGAAGAACAAGCACTGGATGCCATCCCTGCGAACCCGACTTTCGCCCCGTTCAGCGTCAATATATATGAATTCCCGGTTAAATAGCGATGAGAAGAATCAGTTTAAATAGTGTTGGAGTGTCTATAATACTGTATTAGAAACACACTTTATTACAAGGAGTTACTTATGTTTTCATGCTTACATAGTGTACCCCGCAAGCTGGCCCTGTTGCTGGCTGCGCTGATATTGGTCATGGTCTTTAGCGTCTCCGCTTTGGCCGCCGATACCGGTAAAATTGTGGTACAGGCGGACAAGCCCGGCGCCAAGATCGATCCCATGTTCTATGGTATCATGACTGAGGAGATTAATTATTCCTATGAGGGCGGACTGTATGGCGAATTGATTCAGAACCGCATTTTCCGGAATCCCCAGGGTGGTGGTTGGGCTCCAGCGGTCACTGGAACCAAGGAACCGGGCCTGTTTAGGAGCGAGCATTATTCGATGAGCGTCTTCTCCTGTAAAATTCCCAATGGCAAGTATCTCGCCAAGCTCTACTTTGCCGAGACGTACTCAGGTATTACCGCCCCGGGCCAGCGTGTGTTTTCCTTCAATGTCCAGGGACAAGAATTCAAGGACTTCGACATTTGGGTCAAGGCCGGCGGTCCCAACCGCGCTTATATCGAAAGCGTGCCTGTGGAAGTGACTAACGGAGAGTTACGCATTACTTTCACGCACCAGATCGAAAACCCGGCCATCAATGCGATTGAAATCATTCCACAGACCGGATCATCCCCCACTATACGGATCAGGGCCGGTCAGTCCGAACCCTTTACGGATTCGAAAGGCCAGGTTTGGCAGCCGGAAAAAGGATTTGAGGGAGGCGATACGGTCGATCATGGCCCGATCGTAGAAGCTCCGGGTGACTCGATACCCAACGCTCCTCACTGGTTCCTCGTGACCTCCAACGGTGCTGAAGGCACTGTCGCCACCGACACCAATGATCCCGTCAACACCATCGCTTTAACGACCAGTCTGAAGCTCACGATTTCCAAGGTTCCCAATGGCGGTCGCGTGGGTGTTTACAATGACGGGTATTGGGGCATTCCTGTCAAACCTCTCTGGACCTATAAGTGTTCTTTCTACGCCAAGGCTTCGGATGGCTTCTCCGGACCTTTGTCGGTCTCCATCGAGGCCAACGATGGCAAAACGGTTTACGCTTCTGCCACGGTTCCGGCCATTACCGGCTCATGGAAACGCTACCAGGTCACGATGAAATCCGGGCAGGTCACGCCCACGGCGGATACTCGTTTCATGATCTCCGCTGCCTCTAAGGGCACGGTGAACTTCAATCAAGTGTCTCTGTTCCAGCCGGTGTTCAAGGAACGCATCGGTGCGGCCCTGGGCGATCGGCCCGCAACCGGTTTCCGCGCGGATATCATGCAACTGCTGGACGATATGCACTCCGCATACCTCCGGTTCCCGGGCGGCAATTATATCGAAGGGTCCAATTTTGCGAATCGTTTCAATTGGAAAGCCATGATCGGCCCCTGGGAAGAACGTCCCGGTCACCAGAGCCCCTGGGGCTATCGGTCTTCGGACGGTTTGGGTCTGTTGGAATTCCTCGAATGGTGCGAAGAATTGAATATGGAACCCGTGGTAGGTGTGTATGCCGGCCTGCACCTGGACGGTGGTCGTGACATCCGAACCGGCGACGAACTCAAGCCGTTTATCCGGGATGCACTGGATGAAATCGAGTACGTCACCGGCGATGTCACCACCAAGTGGGGCGCCCGCCGCGCCAAAGACGGCCATCCGGCCCCCTTCAAGCTGACTTATGTCGAGATTGGCAATGAGGACTTCCTCAACAACGGCACCCGCTCCTACCAGGGTCCGGAAGGCCGTTATGCCCTGTTCTACAACGCCATCAAGGCGAAATACCCACATCTTAAGGTGCTTGCCACGGTCGATCCGCTCGTGCCGCACGACGTTATCGACAATCACCACTATATGTCACCCTATTCCGCCATTCGCAATGCTCATATATATGACAATGCCGATCGTAACGGCCCGAAGATTTTCGAGGGCGAATGGGCCTCCCAGGAACGCGGTGCAGCACGTGGGCTGACTCCCTCCTTCCTGTGTGCCCTGTCCGATGCCGCATTTCTGACCGGCTTGGAACGGAACGCCGACATTGTCGTGATGACCTGCTACGCTCCGTTGTTTACTCGCGTGAATCCGGGCGGCAGTCAGTGGAGCACTGACCTGATCGGCTACGATACCCTGACCAGCTTTGGTTCGCCGTCGTACTACGTGCAAAAGATGTTCTTCAATGCCAAGGGCGATCAGGTTCTGCCTGTCGCGGAAATCGTTCCCCAGACGATTCCAACCCCGATGCCCACTCCCGAGCCCGCTGCCGCAGGCCCCTTCGGTCGCAGTCGCCGTCCAGAAACTCCACCCAGTCCCAATGAGCCACTGTTTGCCTGTGCAAGCCAAGAGGATGGCTCCGGTGACATCATTTTGAAGGTCGTCAATATCTTTGACGTGGACCAAACCCTGACCGTGGAGTTGGTCGGCGCCGATATCCAATCCGTGGCCACCGGCGAGGTCATGGAGGGCAAACTCGATGATATCAACTCCGTAGAGAACCCGTTCCACACAGCGCCCAAGAGCTTCATCGTGACCGATGCCAGCGCCAATTGGATCCATACCTTCCCGGGTCAATCCATTTCGGTCATCCGTTTCAAGACCATGAACTAAGTCTCCTTAGCAAAAGGAATTTGAATATGAGAAGAAAAATCATCGCCAAACTAGATGACCAGAAGCACGTGTTCTTCATGAACATCAATGACTAAAGAATAGGATGTTGCTATGAATAAGACCTTCACTTTATTGTTGGTTACTGTGGTTCTGTTGTCTGGCAGCGACCTTTACATTTGCCCGGCGCAACCCATGGCGAGGCCCCTGCCATCCGGAGTTCAAGCGGAGCGAAACATTCCTTATGTCGAGGATGGCCATCCCAATCAGGTCTTGGATCTGTATCTGCCCGAGCAAGCCTCGGACAAACCGCTGCCGCTGATGATCTGGATTCACGGTGGAGCGTGGATGGGTGGTAGCCAGACCAATCCGCCTGTACTTTATCTGGTGAACAACGGTTTTGCAGTGGCCAGCATCCAGTACCGTTTTTCCTCACACGCCATTTGGCCGGCGCAGGCTTACGATTGTAAAGCGGCCATTCGCTTTTTGCGTGCCAATGCGAATAAATACAACCTCGATCCCGAGAAGTTTGGTGTGGGTGGTGATTCGGCTGGGGGACATTTAGCCGCCTTTGTCGGCACCAGCGGTGACGTGCCGGACATGGAAGGGAACTTGGGCAACACAAATGTGTCCAGTTGTGTGCAGGCGATCGTGGATTTGTTCGGACCCACGGATCTGATCATCATAGGCCAACAGGCCGGACCGGACAGCATGATCCAGCATGATGCTGCAGATTCACCCGAATCGCGACTGGTGGGTGGCCCTATCCAAGAAAAGCGTGACCTGGCCCAAACGGCCAATCCACTGACATATATCGACCAGAAGGACCCGCCTTTTCTGATCCTTCATGGCGATAAGGACCCACTGGTTCCGCTGGGTCAGAGCGTTGTACTGGCCAAGGCATTGATTGACGCCGGCGTCGAGGTCACCATGAAGACCATGCACGGTGCTGGACATGGCGGGCCGGAATTCTACCATGCCGAGAGCAAGCGGATGATTGAGGAATTTCTTAAAAGAAGTCTGAAAACGGACGGAAAATAAACTGGGATATCCATGACTTCCCGGGAATGATAACTGAACCTAATGGAAAGGAATTTTGCTATGAAACAGAGGAGTTTTGCTATGAAAAATTCTATTCTCTTTTGGTTTGCTGCTGCTGTGCTGCTGTCCGGCAGCATCTTTATTGCTTCCACGGCCGAGCCAGCCACCCAAACCCAGCCTTCTCAGACGGCAAAGGCCAGTGCGGAAACTCCCAAGCTGCCATTTGCCACGCCGCTCAAGTGGAAGTCCACTGGTGTGCTAATCAATCCGGTCTCTGATGAAACACACAATATCGTGTCCGTCAAAGACCCGACGGTCGTCCGTTACGACAACAAATGGCACATTTATGCGACCACCTCGAGTACCCGGGACGGTTGGAGCATGGTCTATCTTAGTTTTGCGGATTGGGCCGAGGCCGCTGACGCCAAGCCCTATTATATTGACAACAATCCGAACCTGCGCGGCTATCACTGCGCTCCACATGTCTTCTACTTTACCCCGCACAAGAAGTGGTACCTGATTTTCCAGTCTCAGCATCCGCAGTATTGCACGACCGATGATATATCCAAACCGGAAACCTGGACAGCTCCGAAAAACTTCTTTGAACGCATGCCTCGAAGCGCCCCAAGGCTTCCTATCGACTATCACATCATCTGTGATGACACCCACGCATATCTGTTCTTCACCGGCGACGATGGCCGTTTCTATCGCAGCCGGACCAAGATTGAGGACTTCCCCAATGGCATGAGCGAGCCCGTGATTGCCATCCGAGACCGGCGAAACGACCTTTTCGAGGCAAGTATTACCTATAAAATCAAGGGCACCAATACCTATCTTACTCTGATCGAGGCCATGAGCCCTGCAAGGTACTACCGCGCCTGGATATCCGACCGTCTCGATGGTGAATGGACGCCCGTACCGGATGCGAACACGTGGCAGAAGCCTTTCGCAGGCATCAACAACGTCACCTTCGAAGACGGCGTGGAGCCCTGGACGAGGGACATCAGCCACGGAGAAATGATTCGCGATGGATATGATGAGAAGATGCTCATTGACCCCAACAATCTCCAATTCCTTTATCAGGGTCGTGATCCGGCGATTAACGTTAGCTACGGCCAGTTGCCCTATCGGCTCGCTCTCCTGAAATCAGACCGTTCCGGTAAGTAGTGCCCAATGGGATTTGTCCCTATTGAGATTATTGATGGGATAAATAGGACATTGCTGTTAGTTTGGGTGTTATGAATGAAAAGTCGATTATCCAGTATTTTGCCTTTTTACACAGGAGTCCACATTATGTTTAAGCTCATTCTCGTCAGTGCGGACGCTCCCAAGCTGCCATTCGCCCGCCAGATTGAGCAAATCGCCAGTCCCGCTAATCCTGGAAGTGAGATTGACTACTTTGGCCGTTGTGCTTGCTGTATTAAACTGTTTTCGTTGATCCTGAATTCTAATGGATCACGGTGAAATACTAAACTCACTCTTGCTACGATTAGATTCTAAGGTTTCAAAATACCGGCGACAGGTTTATCCAGTTCAAACACAACAACCGTATCCAGCAATCTGTGATCCACCGGTGAAACATCAATCATAATCCCATTTTCATCCTGTCGAACAGACCCCTTTCCTCCCGTCAATATAAAGGAAGACCGGATCGTCTGTGGAATCGGAGGTAAAATTAAAGTCCCCTCTTCAGGCCAGTTTCTTATATGCACATAAATCTTGTTATCTTTGTATGTACTGCCGTAATTGTGCGTGGGCTGAAAGGGTCCCCCGCGAGTACTATAAATGCTGTCCGCATGCTTGGCCATCCAGTTTCCAACCTGACGTAACCGCTGGACATGTGAAGCCGGGATCACCCCATCAGCATCCGGACCGACATTAAGTAAGACATTACCATCGCGAGTAAATACATCGAGCAGCATGTTAATAATTTTTTCATAACTCATGAGGTTCTGTTTTGGACTATATCCCCACGGACCCTTATTCAAATTTAAACATTTTTCCCATGGAAAAGGGATTATTGGACCTGTGATGGTGCTGTTTCCTTCGTTACAGTTGAAATCCCCCTCCCAGCCGGACCGCGGATTAATGACGGTCTTCGGATTGTGCTTACGTACCATTTGGTTTAGCTTGACAGGTTCCCAAAGCCACGCGGCATCCGCATCTGTTCCCTGATGGGCCAGCCAGCCGCCGTCATACCACAGGATATCAATCGGACCGTACTGAGTACACAACTCCTCGACCTGCCCCCAGCACTGTGCCTTCATCAGCAGCGCATTCTCTTGTAATTCTTTCGGCTTAAAGTAGCCCGGAAACCGCCAGTCCATCAGCGAATAGTAAATGCCTACCTTCAAACCGGTATCGCGACACGCCTGTACGTATTCTTTTACAAAGTCGCGTTTGGCAGCCGTTTTTAAACTGGTAAAATCTCTATAGCTCGAATGGCTGTCCCATAAACAAAACCCGTCATGATGGCGAGCGGTCAAAACCATGTATTTCATCCCCGCATCCTTTGCAACCTGAGCCCACTGGTCTGCGTCAAATCGCATCGGATTAAATTCATCCGCTATCTTTACATATTCATCAGCTGGAATTTTTTCATTATACATTACCCACTCACCTCGTCCGGGAATGGCATAAAGTCCCCAATGAATGAACATACCAAACTTCAAATCACGCCATTGGGCCATATCTTTCTCTGTCAATCGTAATCCGGGACAGCTAATCCCATTCCTGCTCTTAAAAAGCGTGTTGGCTTTTTCCATTGAAGCCTGTTCATCACCGGTCATTTCTGCTCGGCCGAAAAGCCATACAGTTAAAAGCGTCACAACCATTACGGTTCTCAATGCATGTATGCTTTTAATTTTCTTACTTATTATTTGTGTTATCATATCCATTTTTTATTTTTAACTGACATTTCTCATAACGACAAAGATAATTGTATCCAAATACCTGTAATGTCAACTTATTCACCAGGGTTATAAAAGCTTCGACCTTATTAACTTAAACCGAACTTGATTTCATAATTATAGTCGACTCTTGCAACATTTTCACCTATAATATCTCTCCTCAGTAACAAATAGATTAATACTTAGGTTGATGAAAATGCAAACTCGGCCTTGGACAACTGTAAAGGATATTCTGATTTGGGGTGTGATTATAGATGGTCGTGAAAAATGTGTCATTGAAAATCTGTGCCCTTCCCATTCATCTATGCAATGGTTGGTGTTGCCCAAAATCGAGAACCATTTATTAAGGAATAAGTCATGAAACTGGAAAAGGTGCTGAGAAACAGAAAAATCACTGCATACCGCTCACTTGGTGTTCATGTGATAAAGTATTTTTCGTTATTCAAGGCGTTTGCTGTTGTCCTTTTTCTCGCCGTTCCCGTTCAAGCCGGATTGAGTATTGCGAAAAACATAGTAAGTGAGACAGTGCAGCCGGGAGCCTTCCCTTTAGTAGCTTCCGGTCAGGCGGCGCCACTCTGTTACGATACCAACGACCACAAGGGTGTTATTCGTGCGGTTGGCGACCTGCAGACGGACATTGAGCGCGTTACAGGCAAAAAGCCGCAGCTTTCCACCAGCCGCCCTGACTCCGGATACCCCGTTATCATTGGCACCCTGGGCAAGAGCAAGATGATTGACGGCCTTGTCGCTTCCGGCAAGCTCGATGCTGCCGATATCAAGGGAAAGTGGGAAAGTTTTGTCATTGCCACCGTCGATAAGCCCTCTTCCGGCATAGACCAGGCGCTGGTCATTGCGGGCAGTGATAAGCGCGGCACAATTTACGGTATCTACGAGCTTTCCGAACAGATTGGCGTTTCGCCCTGGTACTGGTGGGCTGACGTGCCCCCGAAAAAGCATACCGAAATCTACATTATCGCCGGCCGATACGTTTCGGGTGAACCCGCTGTGAAATACCGTGGGATTTTCATCAATGACGAAAATCCCTGTTTCCTGGGTTGGTCCAGGGAGAAGTTTGGCGGCGTGAATTCGAAGATGTACACGCATATGTTCGAACTGATTCTGCGTCTGCACGGCAATTACCTCTGGCCAGCTATGTGGGGAAAGGCTTTCAACGAAGATGACCCTGAAAATCCGCGTCTGGCTGATGAATACGGCATCGTTATGGGTACGTCCCATCATGAACCCATGATGCGCGCCCAGGCGGAGTGGGGTGCGCACAGGAGGAACTACGGCAATGGCCGATGGAACTACCTCACCAACGAGGACGGGCTCAAAAAATTCTGGAAAGATGGTCTTGAACGCAATAAGGACTACGAAAACATCATTACTATGGGCATGCGCGGCGATGGCGACGAACCCATGGATGACGCCGGCAGCGCGGAGGCCAACTTCAGGCTGCTTGAACGCATCATGGCCAACCAGCGCAAGATTATTGAGGACGTGACGGGCAGGCCCGCTTCTGAAACACCCCAGATATGGGCACTCTACAGCGAGGTGCTGGAGTACTATGATCAGGGGATGAAAATTCCCGACGATATGGTCATCGTGTTGTGCGACGATAATTGGGGCGATGTCCGGCGTCTTCCCGAGCTGAATGGGAAAAGACATCCCGGTGGTTACGGAATCTACTACCATGTTGACTACCACGGGGCGCCGCGCTCGTATCAGTGGCTTAATATGACTCAGATTCCCCACATGTGGGAGCAGCTACAGCTTACCTATGATTACGGCGTGGACAAAATCTGGATTCTCAACGTCGGCGACCTGAAGCCTATGGAATATCCCATGTCGTTCTTCCTGGCCATGGCGTGGGACCCGAAGGCCTTTAATGCGGAAAACCTTTACGACTACACCCGCCAATTCTGTTCGCAGCAGTTCGGTGAGGAACAGGCTGAAGAAGCCGCCCGTATCCTGAATGCATACTGCAAGTATAACAGCCGCGTTACCGCCGAAATGCTCGACAATAGAACCTACAATCTTGAAAGCGGCGAGTTTGAACGGGTCAGGAATGAATACCTTGCCCTGGAAGCCTACGCTCTCCGGCAGTTCGCGACGATCCCTGATGACTGCAGGGATGCGTACAAGGAGCTGGTGCTTTTCCCGGTACAGGCTATGGCGAACCTCTATGATATGTACTATGCTTTGGCAATGAACAGCAAGCTGGCCGATGAAGGCGATTTGAAGGCCAACTTCTGGGCGAACCGTGTCGAGTATTGCTTCAATCGCGATGCCGAACTCTGCAATGACTACAACCATAACATCGCCGGCGGCAAATGGAACCATATGATGGACCAGGTGCATATCGGATACCGATCGTGGGACGAGCCCAGGGGCGGGAGAAACATTATGCCCAGAGTGCGGCGCGTTTTACCCGAAGATGCACGGAAAGGCGGTTACATCTTCACGGAGAAATGTGGTGTCGTGGTAATGGAGGCTGAGCATTACTTCACAAGCAAAAACAACGACAAGACATCCTGGACGGTGATTCCCGACCTGGGCCGGACGCTTTCCGGGCTTTCACTTATGCCCTATACCGAAAGTGTGGAAGGGGCGGCTCTTGTTTACAAGATGAAGCTGAATACGAAGGCGGATACGGTAAAGGTTCGGATTATTTTCGACAGTACCCTGCCCTTTAAGAAGGGGGCACACAGCGTCGCCGCCGGTTTCGAGGGCGGCGAGGAAAAGTCGTGGACTATCAACGACCAGTTAACCTGGGCGCACAACTACAGCAGAATGTATCCGACGGCTGCCGCGCGCATTAACGAAGTTGAAACGTCACTTAAGCTGCCGGAGGCCAGCGACGGGCTCCATACGCTCGTGCTGCGCCCGCTCGATCCCGGGATGGTATTCCACAAGGTCATTATTGATTGCGGCGGATATGAACAAACCCATTTGAAGATGCCTGAAAGCCCGTATGAAAGACAGTAAAATTTTGAGCAAAAAAAGGTAGGGACGCATCTATCTCAATGCGTGATTATTGCATTATTAAGGTCGGTAAACAGTGGTATTGCACAGAAATATCCAATCCTGTCTGGACCGGCCTTAATCCCTGCGTCCGTCGAAGATGGAATGTTTTATATCAAGGGGCAAACCTGGACCGAACAAATTGTAGAATATTAAAAAATCATTCTGTTATGGTGTAATTTTGGATTTTCTTTAGTTCGACTTGAAAAAAAATAAACTTGGAGAACACTATTATGAAAATGAAACCGGGATTGTTGTTATTAGCAGTATTGCTTACGTTCGCGACAAACGCTGTTGCTGATCCGGATCCGAATTTCTATGTTTTTCTCTGCTTTGGACAGTCAAATATGGACGGAGCGGGAAGAATCGAGCAACAAGACAAAACCGTGGATGAACGCTTCCAGGTCCTGGCGACTCTTGATGCTCCCAACCTGGACAGAAAGAAGGGTAATTGGTACCCAGCCGTCCCTCCGTTGTGTCGGGGCACAGGTGGGCTTGGCCCTGCCGACTATTTTGGCAGAACCATGGTTGCCAACCTTCCAAAACACATCAGAGTTGGTGTTATTAATGTCGCGATTCCCGGCTGCAAGATTGAGCTGTTCGAAAAAGATACTTACCAGACGTATGTCGCAACGGTTCAGCCGTGGATGACCAATTTTATCAATGAATACGACGGAAACCCCTATCAGTATCTTGTTGATATGGCCAAAATAGCGCAGAAAGCTGGTGTTATCAAGGGTATCCTGCTGCACCAGGGAGAGTCAAATCCCAACGACCAGGAATGGCCGAGAAAGGTCAAAGGCATTTACGATAATCTGATCAAGGACTTGAATCTCAAGGCCGAGGAAGTACCACTGCTGGCAGGTGAAACTGTGAATGCCGATCAGAAAGGCGTTTGTGCCGGCATGAATACGATTATTGCAAAACTGCCGAAGACACTTCCCAATTCCTATGTCATTTCTTCAGCCGGTTGCACATGCAAGCGAGACCGTCTGCATTTCAATTCGGCAGGTTACAGAGAATTCGGAAAGCGATATGCAGAGAAAATGCTTAGTATCCGGGCTCAGCCGGTCGAAGGAAAACGCCCGGAAGCTGGGTGAAGTTCGACCGCATCGATTTCGGCAATATCGCCGCTGCGATTAACGCACGGTTTCAGGGGAAAGGTAAGATTTCCATCCATCTCAATGAGCCCTACAGCCCTGTAGTGGCCGAAAGATTGTTTGCTTCCAATGATTTTATCACACTGGAAATGTCGATTGCTGTGCCCACCAAGGGTGTTCATCTCCTTGTGGTTGTTTTCCATCCCGGGGAAGGAAAGACCATTTTGCTTAGGCAGTCCCGCGTAGCAGTGATTCGCACTGCGCGTGTTCTCATCCCGCCAAATACACATTAAAACCAGAATTATATATTATCCCAAAATTTTTTATTGGATAAGGAGAGTCCGCCTCGCCCACCAAATCTGTTGTCCAAATTTGGTGGTGTGGGCGAGACTTCTCCGTTAAAAATTTCTTTGAAATTTTTAACGGAGAGGGCGGGATTCGAACCCGCGGTGGGAGTTTTTACCCCCACGACGGTTTAGCAAACCGTTGCCTTCAGCCTCTCGGCCACCTCTCCTGACAATATAATATAGTCAATTTACACGCTAAAGTTCTATATTGCAACAATATTTGCGTGAAAACGTATTTTTTCAGCAGCAATTTCTAATCGCTGCAATTGCGAAAGTGAATTTGTACCTGCGGTGTAAATATATGGTCCAGCGAGTGTCCCGTTTTTACACAATGAATGGTCAAAAGTCTTTAATATGCTATTTACCAATAAAATTCCTATAATTTTCTTTGTGCAAAAATTTAAGGTTAATTTTGCTCAGTTAGTGCGAATATCGCCATTTGTTGAGTCAAAACAGTGACATGATTTTAACGATGTACAATTCTGGGTACTCGCTTTGATTATATTTTTGAATAGGTTGTTCAAATAGCGTTATATCAGCGCTGGTTTTGCCCGCAATTGGAATCTCAAATGCATTATCGGCATAACCAGAAACCGCTTGATCGATTAATGGGAGTATATCATTACCGGTGAACAGCACCTGTAACTCGTAGAAAGAATTTTATTGAACTTTCTTGTCCTGCTTAACACCCCGATGAATCCATATTTGGCAGTTCGCTTAAAGTCCAGTACATATCCAGCGTTTTTATTGCTTCAACGAATCGCACATAATTAACTGGTTTGACAATATAACCGGAAGCATGCGAGTTAAAACTCTCAACAACATTCCGAAAATCAGTTGAAGTAGTTAAGACCACAACAGGAATTCTTTTTAACGTATCATCAGCTTTGGCAATTTTTAAAAACTCAAAACCATTCATTTTTGGCATATTTAGGTCCAAAAGAATAACGCACGGTTTTTTGTTTGTTGGGTCTCTTAAATATTCAATCGCATCTTTTCCGTCAACTTTATGAACCAGTTGGTTTGTAACTTTAAGCTCGTTGAGAGTCCGTCAAGTAATCATTGCATTTGTATCATCGTCTTCAACTAATAATATCGGCATATAATTGTTAATTTTTTACACCCGTTTCTTGCTTTGGTAATGTAAAGAAGAAAGTACTTCCTTCGCTTATTTTAGATTTTAGCCATATTTTACCGCCGTAAAGCTCGACAATTTTTCTCACAACAGAAAGTCCAATCCCAGTGGCTTCAATTTCATCACGTCTGGTTAGTGTTTGGAAAATTTGGAAGATTTTATCAAAATACTTTTCCTCAATTCCTGGTCCATTATCTGCAACACTGAACTCCCAAAAATCGTCTTTTTCAACACAGTCTATTCTGATTTGGCCGTTTGGTTTATCCATATATTTAACAGCATTATCAAGCAGGTTTTGAAAGATTTGTGTGATATGTGCTCTTTGTACCATTATAATAGGCAGTTCTTTTCCCATGGTTATCTCAATAGCTTCTTTCTGCGTCCCGACATGTTCAATTACCCAATTAACCACGTTGTTTGTATCTACCCTTTCTTTTTGTAAAGCCACATGTCCGATTGTGGCATACTCTAAGATGCCATTGATAAATTCGTTCATTCTCTCTGTTCTCTGGACAAGCATATCGAGTTCTTCTTTACATTGCTCAGTTAACATGTCTCGGCATTCGTTTGATATCATTCCCGCCAAGCTCCCTATAGCTCTCACCGGAGATTTTAAATCGTGAGCGGCTATATAAGCAAACTCTTTAAGCTCCCGGTTTGCGATAGTGAGTCTTTCGACGGCTGCGGCTAATTCAGCAGTCCTTTCTTTTACCTTTACTTCGAGTTCATCGTGTGCATGTTGTAGTTTTTCTTCGGCCAGTTTGCGCCTTTCTATCTCAATCTTCAGGTCATCATTAAGTTCTTCAAGTTTAACCATTAGCTCGGCTGCATATGCATTAGCCTTGGCAACGCTTTCAGACTGCTGGCGAAGTTCTTCAAGTTCTTTATGTAAAAGCTTATTTTCAGCTTCGAGAGCAGCTAAGTCGATTATGTTGCCGCTGTTATGTGATTTAGGATTTGTATCAAACATATATAGCTACCTTTTTTCATCAAGCTGTCACAGTCTCCATTTAAAATACAATAGTTTGAATCGAATCTCGTGATGCACATATAGCCACTTCAGTAAGCCCTATATAGGGAAATTTGGAAGAATCATCGTGGTCTGCATGAGTTATCAAATTACAACCTTTTGCACAGGTGGAACACAGATAGATGTCGGTATCACGCTCAATTAAAATATTCATATATTCCCTGACCGAATCAAGCCCATTTACCTTTTTATACGCTGCTTGTTCTTTATCTGTTGACCAGACAACTCCGTTTAGGACTAAAATGACTTTCACGCTTATATCCGAAATAACCGCAGATACTGCAAATGCAAACCCTAACGCTGCGTGAGAAATATCCTCCGGACCGCGAGTTATCATAACCTGCAATTCATGTTTTTTCTTCTCAGTCATCAACCGCTCCTATATAAAAAGTGTTATTTTTGAGTCACTGGCGTCAGCTAAGTATGTCGTCACGCCGCCATAATCCAATCCATCTATCAGCTCTTCTTTGGTAATTCCCATTACCTCCATTGACATCTGACAACCAACCATTCGGATATCCATTTCTCCTGCCAGGGCAATCAGATCAGGTAATGTCTCAACATTCTTCTTTTTCATTACATATTTGAAAAAGGCTGCGCCCATACCGAGCATATTCATTTTTGAGGTCCCTACATGAGCAGGTCCCGAAGGAAGCATAATGCCCATCAGTTTCTCTGTAATGGACTTGCCCTTTAAAACAGTTTTTTTCTTAAGTGCTGCAAGGCCCCAGAAAGTAAAATACATTGAAACGTCCATCCCCATTGCCGCAGCACCGGTCGCTATGATAAATGCGGCAATCAGCTTGTCCATATCGCTACTGAATACCACAACTGTAGCACGATTTCTTGTCTGAGATTTATCTGAGCAGCAGTTTTTTAGAGCTTGCTCTATTTGTGTCTGGAGAACATCAAATTTCTCGGTCACTTTGGTTGTGACGGCCTTATCAATATAATTGAGCATAGCAGGATCAACTTCTGTCAGATTTTCTAAATCTTGTTCACTCATATACTTTTCCTTAACCGCATTTTCTTATTATTGCCTGTTGTACTTGCCCGTTATTGGTAAGGTCTACTATTTCATGGCCCATTTTCTGCACCCATGCTTTAAGATCTGCCTTGAATGCCATATCAGTTGCTTCGACTGATAATGTTTGCCCCGGAGACATTTCCTTGATTGCCTTGCTAATCCGTACAATTGGTATGGGACAATTCAGCTCTTTGCAATCTAAATGCTTATCAGCCATTTTCTTTTCTCCAATTACTTCTTTTATACGTCAGAACGTATATGCTAAACCCATGCTCATGGAGTATTGAGACATCTCGGTCTCGGCACTATCTATAAACTGAGCAGAATTTGCTGTATTAAACGAAACCTTTGGTGCATACATGAAACTAAGATTTAAAGTCAGATTCTTCTTTAACTTGATCCCCAAGCCGGTAGTAATGTGATGTTCAGCAATAGCAGGAAAAGAAATATTTTCAAAGGCTCGACTCGAATCCAATGGATTTTTACCATAATTGTATCCTGCTCTAAGTGTAACTTTTTTATTAAGGTCATATTCAGCACCGACCTTGTAAACAATCTGTTCGTCCCAGTTCATATTCCATGCAGTTGCTCCACTTCTGTTTTTTGTATAAACTGGTTTATTCTTGCCGTTGGTTTGGGGCCAGTCAATCCAAGAAACATCGAATGCCAGTCGAAATTTTTTGCTAGGCTTTATACCTAAACCGAAGGTGAAACTTTGAGGCTGGTCAAAGTCCATCTTGTCTCTGCCACCGGATGTATCGAACCTAAAATCAGTAAAACGTTGTTTGCTTTCATAAGCAAATCCAAGAGCAATTTTATCAGTTGCGTCGTATAGTGCGCCTACTGTAAATCCGATTCCGTATGCTTTACCGTCATCATGAGCAACTTCCGCAACCGTGCCTGCTTCGTACTCCATTGTGGCATAGTCGAGATTTAACGCTGCACCAATTGAAAGCTTATCGTTGACAGAGTAAGCTATTGCCGGTGCGAATTTCATAAATTGATACTCGGTATAGGTTTTGTTGAGATAGAGGTTTTTTTTGTAATCAACTCCCATCCCACAAATACCATAAGCCCCAAGTCCGAAGGTAAACTTTTTGTCTATTGGTAAGACTAAACCAAAGGCAGGTATAAAACTGGGACTGCTATCTGAAGAGATATTTACATTGTCATTCGTAATCATGCCCGCTGTGCTGTGGGCTTTATAGCTAACATCCGGCACGAAATATGTTACACCAATATCCAAACGCCTGTTAAATTTTACCATACCTGCTGGGTTTGTTATTATCACAGCTGAATCCAGAGGTAATCCTACATTTGCCCCCCCCATAGACCTTTGAACAGGACCAACACCAATGACCTTCATGCCATTGGTTGCATTGGCTATAGAGGTTAATCCAGCTACCATACACAAACACATCATTACTTTCTTCATTTATTTCATTCCATATTTGGCAAGCACAGTCTAACCTTTTTTAAATGCTATCCTATTTCCTGGAACCGATAAAACGTCTAGATGCTGCAACCATTACTAAAGCTCAACTTATTGTTTTTATTCAGTGTTTGTCACTTTGGTTAAGCTTTTTATCCCCCAGTAAAACCCCCACAAGTTATGATTTTGGAGGTTAAAATATAACTCCCTTAATACCAATAAAAATATCGGCATAAATGAGGTATAAATAAAACTGTATCAAGCATCAATGTTATAAGTCCCATGTGAATTATGGTGTTAAACAGCATAAGTGCTTTTATAGACAATAATGGCCCCTTTATCTTTCTCGTATCACGTTTATCCTTGATAGGAATTTCGATTTATCGGAACAAACAATTCCTTAGATTTGTTAGCTGTAAAAAAATAATTAGGTATCAAACTATCATCACAGCCAGTCACTAACTGATAGTTGCTCCACAGCGTGGCGTAAGACAGGGTCAATGTTTGTATAAACTTTATTTGTCAGATTTGGTAAAAGGGTGTTGAAATAACAAAGGCTAAGCCCTTGCTATAAGTAAAAAGCGGTAAAATACCTGCCTGCACACTGTCTTAAGATTTAATAGATGATAGCGGTTGCTTCTTCGATTCTTTTGATAATTTCCGTTGTGTCGTCAGGCTCTGTTATATACCCGTCGAAGCCTTGTTGATAAAGGGCGGAACATTCCGATTCGCTGAGGTGTTTTGCTATGGCTATAATTTTTATGGTTTGCAGGTCCTTGTCATCGCGGATATTTCTGCATATCTCTTTTGCATCGATGCCGTCTGCAAGAAGGTTTATCAGCATAACGTGAGGCATAAATTTCTGGGCGACTGCACCGGTCTCAAAATTACTGCTTACTGTTTGTGTATTGTAATCGGCTTTTGTCTTTAAAATGTCGGATAAGGTGGATGACCGCTCGTCGTTATTATCTACTATGAGCACTCGTATTTTGCCGACAAGCAGGGAGTCTGCAGGTATGTCATGTTCTTTCATAAAACGTAATAGCTCGTTGACAGGGATTCTGCGGTCTTTGCTTCCGGGTATTCGGTATCCTTTTAGCTTGCCGCTGTCAAACCATTTTGATACCGTTCTCGGCGCCACGTTGCATATCTTGGCAACGTCACCTGTCGTAAGTACGTTCTTGCCTTTCAACATCTTTAGCAGCCTTCCTAACTGAAATCAATCCCCCGCTTTAGTCTTTTTCGGCTTCAAATTGCCCTTAATTTAGTATAAAAAGCTATTTCGGTTACTGACCAAAGCAGTCTTGTCGCTATCTATTTATACGTCCCATAAGCAATAGTGGTTTCAATTAGAAAAAGGAATTTTGTTTTAGAGGTTAACATTTGTATCCTTTGGACCTTAAAAATTACATGAGGTGTGAAAGAAAAGTTTTTGATTTATCGGCCTAAATTGATAAAATCCTATTTTATTGTTACTACGTCGATAAGGTGCGCTTGCTTGATTAACGGATAGATTTATTATTTCGTATAGGGACATTGTTATGGAAATTTTTCTGTCTCGGCCGGATATCACGGAAGAGGAAGTTAAAGCTGTCTGCTCGGTTCTGCGAAGTCCCAATCTTTCATTGGGACCTGTACTTAAGGAGTTTGAAAAGTCTTTTGCTGAATATATAGGAAGAAAACACGCCGTCGCTGTTAATAGCGGCACAAGCGGGCTGTTTTTGTGTATGCTCGCGCTTGGTATAGGTCCCGGTGACGAGGTTATAACAACACCATTTACCTTTATCGCTTCGACAACTGCCATTATGATGGCTGGTGCAAAACCTGTCTTTGTCGATATAGACCCTGTCACGCTGAACATCGACCCCGCCAAAATCGAGGAAAAAATAACCGGTAAAACGAAAGCTGTTCTTCCTGTCGAAATTTTTGGCAGCCCTGCGGGCTTTGATAACATAATGAGGATTGCCAAGGAGCATAATCTGCTCGTTATTGAGGATTGCTGTGAGGCTCTCGGCTCGAGCCTTAACGGCCGAAAAGCAGGCAATTTTGGCGATATGAGCGTCTTTGGTTTTTATCCTAACAAACAGATAACAACGGGGGAAGGGGGGATGATTCTTACCGATGAGGATAATCTTGCTGATATTTGTATCTCGCTTCGCAACCAGGGCAGGGCGAAAAATGCCGGCTGGCTCGCCCATGAAAGACTTGGGTTTAACTATCGATTAAGTGACATCAATTGTGCGCTCGGCCTGGCTCAGCTGAAGCGCATAAATCAAATCAAAGCCAAAAGAAAACAGGTGGCAAAATGGTATCAGCAGGCACTTACTGATGAGCACAGGCTAATCGTACCCGAGGAAAGTGAAAACTGTGACCTGAACTGGTTCGTTTTCGTAGTTCGACTTAAGGAAAATTTCAACTTCAAGCAGCGAAACAGTCTTTTGGAGCAGATGAATGCAAGGGGTATACAGGTAAGCAACTATTTTCCTCCAGTTCACCTGCAGCCTTTTATAGCGGAAAAATACGGCTGTAAAAAAGGCGACTTTCCCGTAACGGAAGCTGTCAGCGAAAGGACCATAGCTTTGCCTTTTCACAATAACCTGACAGAAGACCAGGTAAATACTGTCTGTAGAGCTCTTAAAGATTGCCTGAATAAAATTTAGACCGCCGTTTCTCAATACTCCTTTTATATATTATACTTTCCATAGAAAAAAGGTGTGCTCCAGCGGCTGATTAAAGTCTTATAAAAGGCCTTTAAATTCTTTTCTCTTTTTTATATTTTGGGGGCAGGGAGGCCTGCTTTGAAAACTTGATGATATCTGCCTTAGGGTTGGTTTTTGTAAAGGCAATTTATCTTAAAAAGTTGGCCCTAAAGAAAAGCACAATGCCGGCTTTCAGGGCCAATAAATAAGGGGGTATTAGAATGGGTGGTTGGAGAAGTAAATTTGTTTTGTTTCTCGTTGTTTATTTTCTCGGTTTTGCTACAGCAATTTATTTTTTAGCGCCTGTTTCTGAGGATTATGCTGTGGATAGCGGACAAAAGGGCTTTGTGGATTCAGCTCTTAAATCGAATGATTTTGCGATATCTCTTAACACAGGCATGCACAAATGTGTTGATTTTGTGATAGTCGCCGTAAAGGATTTAGGCGATTTTATAAAACAAAAGGTTAGCGGAACAACGACAAGCGGATAAATAGCACTCTTCTCTCTTGATTGCTAACATAATACTCCTCTATGGCCGTGGGTTTGGGTGGAACCCACGGCCATTTTTTTTCTCGTATCATTGACTTACTTGAAAAGCTATGCTATGATTTCTGCTGTTATGAAAAAGGATATGCGGGACATAAAAGAATCTTATGGACGAATCGGCGATGATGAGGACCGGTTCGATATCGAGTTCTGGCAGCGCCAGGGAGACCAGGCCATTTTTAATGCGGCACTCGATATGGTATTGGATTATTTGATGCTCAGGCACGGACATGTTGACGAGCCCAGACTTCAGAGAACTGTTGAGTCTTTTGGAAAAGCATAAGGTACGCTATCTCGTGGTCGGCGGATATGCGGTTATGAAGTACACCGAGCCGCGTTTCACAAAAGACCTGGATATATGGGTCTCCATCGATGCGGAGAACTCAAAAGCGATTTATGCGGCGCTGAAGGAATTTGGTGCGTCCCTCAAGGATTTGGGGCCAGATGATTTCACCAAAGACGGCTATTTTTACCAGATGGGCAATCCTCCTTTCCGGCTTGATGTTATGATGTCTATACCAGGTATGACTTTCGAGACCGCATGGATACACAGGGAAAAGGTGCAGTTGGAAGGATTAGTTATTCCATTCATTTCGAAAGCGGACTTGATAAAATCAAAAGAAGCGGGCGGCAGGCCTCAGGATTTAATAGATGCCAGGGAGTTAAAAAAAACCAATAGTTAGTTCGATCCGATTGCTTAATGGCCGTGGTTCTGCGTTAGACCCACGGCCATTTTTTTAAAGCTTGATTATCCAGCTTTTGGGCAGTTTCTGTTCAATAATAGCTCTCGCAAGATTTACCCATCTTTTACAGCCATCAAGAACTATTCCATCACTGCTGGCAATTATCAAATCGGTTTTTATCAATTCGTGGTCGGGACTTATCGAAAGTTTAATCTCACAGTCCCAGCCGTTTTCTTCTGCAAGTTTACGAATGAGCGTCTTCAATCTGCCGCTGTTGCTTACGGGCTTATCCAGCAGCCATAGCGATTTTGAAATTTTTGCCTGTTTTAGAAATTCGTTTATAAGCTTGACCGCCGGTATCGTCTCCTCTACTTTGCGGTATGTCCCGTGCAGGCTTGCCAAATCTCGAAAGCAACCGTCCCGGCCGGCAAATATACAGCCGCCACTCATCGCCGCCTCGACCGTTATCAGGATATTGTAACCATCAATTGCAAGAGGTTCGCCAGCAACTTTTTCGATTTGTAATTCACTGCGCTTTCGTGACTCTAATTGCGTATCCGAGCAGCTGCTTCGCATAACCGCCAGTCTTTGCCTTTCTGTGAGTGAAAACCTGTCACCGACAAGTTTCAACGCACCCTTATAGCCGTAACCTTTCGTCAAAAGCAGCGAATAATCAGCAAGTGCCTCTCTAATATCCGGGATTTTGTCCGCTGCGAACAGTTTCGCATCGGAAGGGTGAGGCCCTCTATGATTACGCTTATCAGGCATAATAAAACTCCATAAATTCAGCCTTCAGGATACCATATTATAAACACAATAAAAGTCAAAAACAAATTGACACAAACAGCAGGCAGGTATAATATTTCTATGAAATTTATTTTTTAACGGAATTCTGAATGTTTTAAGAACGGCAATGAAAAAAAATACGGATAGTATATCTATTGTTTTATGCGGCCAGGCAGGGCAGGGTATCCAGACAGTTGAGAATATTTTAACGAAAATTATGAGCTCAGCCGGTTACAATGTCTTCGCAACAAAGGAATATATGTCGCGTGTCCGGGGCGGAATGAATTCAACGCAGATAAGAATCTCCGGAAAACCTGTAAGTGCGTTCCTTAAACGCATAGATATTCTTGTACCGCTCGATAAGGGAGCGATAAATCATCTCGGCGACAGAGTGTCTGCTGAAACAATAATAATCGGCGAAAAAAATGTCTGCTGCGATGAAATTCAGGAAGATAAACGTTTTTTTGATATTCCGTTTACTAAAATAGCCACCAGCTTGGGAAACAAGGTTTTTTCAAACACTGTTGCTGTAGGTGCTCTTGCGTCTCTATTGGCTATTGAGCAGCAGGCTATATCTGGCTTTTTAGCTAAGTTTTTTTCCGGAAAACCAAAAGAGATTATCGACAAAAATATTGAAGCTGCCGAAAAAGGTTATCAAAAGGCTGCCGAACTGCCTATATCCTTTCAGATACAAGCGCCCAAAAAAGCTAAACCGACCGACAAGCATCAGGTTATTATTAACGGCGCCCAGGCGGTAGCTTTAGGTGCCATTGCCGGAGGTTGTAATTTTGTATCATCTTATCCGATGTCACCATCTACTGCTGTTTTAGCCTTTCTGGCGCAGAACGCCTCTAAATTCGGCATAGTCGCCGAACAGGCCGAAGATGAAATCGCCGCCGTTAATATGGCTATCGGTGCCTGGTATGCCGGCGCAAGGGCAATGGTTACCACCTCCGGAGGGGGTTTTGCCCTTATGACAGAGGGTGTAAGCCTTGCCGGTATGATGGAGTCGCCTTTAGTAGTGCATTTGGCACAGAGGCCCGGCCCGGCTACGGGTCTTCCAACCAGAACCGAACAGGCGGACCTTGAGCTTGCACTATATGCCGGACATGGTGAATTCCCAAGAATAATACTTGCTCCGGGAACGCTTGAAGAGGGATTTCAACTGACGTGCAAGGCATTTGAGCTGGCTGACAAATTCCAGGTGCCTGTTTTTATTCTTACAGACCAGTATTTTATGGATTCATATTATAATACCAATGCTTTTGATGTTTCCTTGCGGAAGACAAAAAAATATTTCATCAAAACTCCAAAGAATTACAAAAGATATGAGCTGACCGAAAACGGCATTTCTCCTCGCGGAATACCCGGTTACGGCAAAGGTCTTGTCTGCACCGACAGCGACGAACACGATGAGCAGGGGCACATTACCGAAGACCTGGATTTGCGAATAGAGATGGTGGATAAGAGACTTAAGAAACTTGACTTAATAAAAGAAGAAATAATATCACCTGAAATTATTGGGCCGGAAAAATACAAAAATTTAATAATTTGCTGGGGTTCGACTCGAAACATTGTTTGCGAAGCCGTTGATAATCTTGACAGAAAGGACACCGCCGTGCTGCATTTCAAGCAGGTACATCCTTTGCATGACTCTGCCTGGCGTTATATCAAAAGGGCAAAGAAAACTGTAGCTGTTGAGAGTAATGCAACGGGGCAGTTTACCAGACTTCTAAAGATTAACACCGGAATTGATATCGACAAAATAATTCTCAAGTACAGCGGTTTGAGTTTTGCTGCTGATGAGCTTGCCGAAAAACTGGCCGATATATTATAGAGGTAAATTATGAAAAGCGACAAGTATGATATGGGGAAAATTGATATCGCATGGTGTCCAGGCTGTGGTAATTTCGGCATCCTTAATGTCCTGAAGAAGTCTCTTGATGAGCTTGAAATCGAACCTGAAAATCTTGTGCTTGTTTCCGGAATCGGGCAGGCAGCAAAGATACCGCATTATTTCAGGACACACTTTTTCAATGGTTTGCACGGCAGGGCATTGCCGGCTGCGACTGCCATAAAAGCTGCTAATCCTTCACTTACCGTTATCGCCCAAAGCGGTGACGGAGATATGTACGGCGAAGGCGGTAATCATTTTATTCATACAATTCGAAGAAATCCCGGTATAACAAATATAGTTCACGATAATATGGTTTATGGCCTGACAAAGGGACAGGCCTCGCCGACGAGCCGGATAGGTTTTAAAACGCCTGTTCAGGTCGCAGGTGTATTCCTTGAGCCTTTTAATCCGTTAGCTGTCGCAATAGCGTTAGATGCCGGTTTCGTTGCACGCTGTTTTATGGCTGATGCAGAAGAAACTAAAGAGATTTTCAAAAAGGCCATATCGTATAAAGGCTATGCTCTGGTTGATGTTTTTCAGCCTTGTGTGACTTTCAATAAGCTTAACACATATGAATGGTTTAAGCAACGCACGTATTATCTCGACGAAAAGCATGATGTGAATAATCAAAATGCTGCTTTTGAAAAAGCTGTTGAAACAGAAAAGCTTCCGCTTGGTATTTTTTATATAAATCCTGAGAAAGCGACTTTTGAAGAAAATGTCGGGATTTACGATAAAGATGACAAACCTCTCTATGAGTGTGACACCGATTGTGCAAAACTAAAAACACTAATCAAACAGTTTTCAACAATATCGTAATTGTGTAATTTATCCGGTAAAATAAAAACGAATTGACTTCAATTCAAAATAACCCTACGATATATGCGATACGCAATACGAGAAACGACAAAATGCCCAGCCATAACTTAGCATACGTTAAAATTGATGATTTTGCCGAACTATTATAGAGTCTCGACAACGAACATACTATTGTTACTTACACGACCTACAGAACATCGCTTGCTGACATTCGAAAAATATTTAAAGATTCACTCTCGAAGTAAATATACGAGAAAGTCATCCTCTTTATGGACAAAAAGCGGAAATAGCTGACTCGATATCAACTTCAGTAAACCCTCCTGCTCGAGCAAGGTTACCTCTCGTGATAGGGTCGGCTGGCTTTATACTGTTTCAGCCGATTTTGGATTGTCTCAGCCAGCTCCTTCCGGCCTGCTGCCTCGGCTAACTTGATTGCTTTCTCGGCTGTTTCTATCGCCTCGCTGAATCTGCCCGCAGAAGCATAGGCGGCTGCTAACGTATCCAAGAGCTCGGGATTCTCATACCCTGTCAATTCACAGGCACGCTTGGCAGATTTAACCGCTCTGTCAGCATCCTGCGAGGATACATCGCCGGTAGTAGCTAACAGCCACGCTAAGTTGTTGAGAACTGCGACGTTGTTGGGTTCCAATTCCACTACCTTGGTCCAGTTCTGGATTGCTGGCTCGTACCTGCCCAATTGGGCGTAGGCCTGGCCGATATCTGCATAAACCTTCACTTGGTCTTTGTTCATTCGAAGAGTCTCATTGAAGTGTTCAATGGCCTCGTTTGGCTTGCCTGTTGCAAGTAGCATCTCCCCCATCTTTCTTTGGGCGTTCGGGTATTTAGCATCCAGTTGCAGCGCCGTAGCGAGGGATTTTATGGCGTCGTCATATTTTTTTTGCATGCCCAACACTACACCCAAGTTATAGTGCGCTTCCGCAGTGCCCATGTTAAGCCCTATAAGCTCATTAAGACAGACAATGGCCTCGTCGAGTTTCCCTTGTTTCAGGAGGAGATTACACAGATTATTCCGGGCCTCAGCAAATGTCGGCTTCAGCCGGACCGCATTGGTGAAACGCAGCATGGCCTCATCGAGTCGGCCTGCTTTAGCCAACGCACATCCGTAGCCGTTTTCAGCCAGTGGATTATTTTCTGTAACCTCCACAGTGTATCCAAACAAAGTCAGGCTGTCCTGCCAGTGTTTAACCTGCATGCGGGTGAGTATGAGCAAGGACGATAAAGCGGCGGTTGCTAACACCGCAGCGACAATTTTCCATCGGGGCCGGTTCGTGATGAGGTCTTTGGCGGCCCAGGCGGCAATAATAAGCAAGCCGATCATCGGTATGTACATATATCGGTTGGCCATCGCCTGAGAACCAACCTGGACCAGCCCGATTACCGGGACCAGTGTCCCAACGTACCATAGCCAGCCCGTTGTTATGTACTTTTTGCGACGGCCAATATAGACGCCGAATGATATCAGGATAAACAGCAGTACGCAGATTATCGCTGTGGCCTCTGAAAGGCTCAAGGGGGTAGCCGGGTAGAACACGGCCAGCCGGCTGGGCCATATCGTTTTGCCAATATACTTTATGTAGGAGACGAACATATTGGCGATTCGGTAACCTAATGGAAAACTTTCCAATGACACACTTTTCAAGGGGGCGATTGCCTTTCCGCTGTGTTGTGCGATTAACGTTATCACGCTTGATAGTGCTGACAGCACAAAAAGAGGAATTTTTTCTGCTGTTAGATTCAGGAAAGTTGTCTTTGAATAGCCAACCGGGGTCTTCTGTTGCTTTTGTGTTGCGGATGTGCTCGCTTTCCGCGACTGTGCAAAACGGTCCAAAGGCCACCAATCCAGCAAAAGAAGCACGAAAGGCAAAGTCACCACCATTGGCTTGGACATAAGCCCCATTACGAAAGCCAGCAGCACAAGCGAATACCTCTTGAGATTCGGCAGCTCGGCATAACGGATGTATGCGAACATCGTCAGCATCCAGAATAGGCCGCTTAGCACGTCTTTTCGTTCGGCCGCCCAGGCGACCGACTCGACGTGAACCGGATGCAGGGCAAAAACGGCAGCAACAAATGCGCTTGGCCATATTGCGCCCGTTATATTTGTCAGAATCCAAAACAACAGCAGGGCATTAGCGATATGAAAAAGCAAACTGACAAGGTGATGCCAGGATGGATTCAGACCGAAAAGTTGGCAATCCAGTATATGGCTGACCCAGGTTAGCGGATGCCAGTTCGCCGAGTGTACCTTTGTGAACGCCCAGGTTATCGATTGTCGCGTTATCCCCCTGTTCACATTTGTGTTCTCAGTTATGTATTTGGGGTCATCATAACTGACGAAGCCGTTGTGTCGCACCGGTTCATAAGCTATGATAGTAGCCAAGGCCAGTGCCGCACAAATTGAAATGACATATAGTTTGTTGCGATCTTGCTTCATCGGCGGCGGAATAACCTTGATTTAATTAAATGCATCTTCGCAAGGCGATATTTTGTCGCGGTATTCAGACATCCAAAACCATCTTCGCATCACTGTCAGTCTTTGCCTTTCTGTGAGTGAAAACCTGTCACCAACGAGTTTCAACGAACCCTTATCGCCGTAAACTTTCGTCAAAAGCAGCGAATAATCAGCAAGCGCATCTCTTATATCCGGGATTTTGTCCGCTGCTAAAAGCTGCGCATCTGAAGGATGCGGCCCTCTATGACTTCGCTTATCAGGCATATTTAGTTGACTATTTGCTATTGACTATTTATTATTGTCTGACATGTCTGTCTTATTTTAGAAAGTTAATTACTTATTATAAATAATGAATAATCAATAATAAATAGTAAATTTCCGATGCCCAGCCATAACTTAGCATACATTAAAATTGATGATTTGGAAATCATCGGCTATTCGATTGCCGGCGAGGAAACCGT
>CAYNDE010000002.1:1215-42196 GCA_964395535.1 uncultured Pirellulales bacterium | reverse complement strand
AAAGAAGTACTCGAGAGAAGCCAAGAACAACTGGAACGAGAGTTAATGGAGCTTGGCAGGCAAGTCGAGATAACTATGCCGACACCAGGAACGCTAACGCAAACGCCAAAGATGAGCGGAATAGCACTTTTAAGCGGGCGGGCTGCAGATTCAGCCGATATCTCGATAATCATCACATCGAAAGACGACCAGCCTGAAAGTATTTCACAGGTAACAGAAGATATGGGCATAATGGCCCGGATACTTGACAAGCAGGTGCTCGAAATTCCCAGGCCGCAACCAAGACAAACAACTTTCGGCGATAGAAGCTTTTACTACGTGCAAACAGTGTCTGCGGAATCAAATCGTACCAGAGGGATTTACATATCCGGGTATGGGGCACTGTTTCTAATGGATGTTGATTTTCCGCTGAAGCCTGAGCCAAAAACCGAGGAAAAAGAAGAGAAAAAAGCAGAAGTCCCGGACATGTGGGAAAGGACAAAGGGCGAGTTAAAGGGATGGTATCAGGGACCCGGCGCTGTCGAGCCGGATATAGTAAGAGTAAAACGAAAAGCTGCTTTTGATAAATCAAAGGTCGAAGAATTGAAGGAAAAAATAATCAATTCCCTCAAATACGCTTCCAACATACGCGGCTTAGAGCCCGGTGATGATATAATTGTTTCCGTAAAAAGCATCGGCCTTCAAGGTAGTGAAACAAGACGCGAGATTAGAATTTTAAATCGCCAAAGCGGCGCTCAAAGCGGCGGCGGATTTGGCGGCGGTTACGGAGGGGCGTTCGCCGAAGAAGAACCAGAACCGATAACAGGTATGACAATAATTGTTAATAAGGGAGACGTTGACAAATTTGCAGAAGGCGATATGGACTACGAGAAGTTCTGCGAAGATGTAGAGATTATCGAATACTAAAAAGGTGTAACAGTAATAAATGATTAACTAAAAAAGCCGGGTTTGTTTTAAGGCCCGGCTTTTTTTATTTTCAACACTCTGAGTGTATCTTTGTAGTTTAGACGTCGAGATTTTGAACTTCAAGGGCGTGGTCTCTGATGAAGTTACGCCGTTTTTCTACGTCGTCGCCCATAAGGATACTAAAGAGCCTGTCAGCCTCGCCGGCATCTTCGAGCTGAACCCTCAGCAGAGTTCTTGTGGCGGGATTCATAGTAGTTTCCCACAATTGGTCTGAGTTCATTTCGCCGAGCCCCTTGAATCGCTTCATTTCGATTCCCCGGCCGCCAATCTGCCTTACGGCTGAACAAATCTCTCCGAGAGAAGCAACTTCATATTCATTTTCAGCATTTTTAAGCTGAAACTTTGTCTGGAGCGACTCGCCGGACTCGGCTTTTTCAGCCTTGAGCAGATAATCCGATAGGTCAAGGCCGAACTGCTCATTCAGTTTTTTATTAATCTGGTTGATTCTTGCGACTTCGTGCAGCTCTTCAGCCGAAAAAGGTTCTTCCTCGACCTGCTGTTTCTTAAAGGCTTTCTCAAGCTCGTCAATTCGCTTTTCATATTCATCTGAATCGTAATATATCTCGTCGGGCTGGCCCTGCAGGCTTATACGGTATGTTGGCAGAGCTTTTCGGTTATAGTATTTGCGAACGAAATCTTTGAATATGATACCCCTTCTTGTGAGGACGGTTATGAGCCGCTCGGCCTCTGACAGGATTTTGACGAGCTGAGCGAGCTGTTTGTCAGTAATCTTTTTTGTTTTTGCGGTTTTTACAGCTTTAACGTCCTTTGCAGATTTTTTCTGTTTTGCATCCGTGTTTACATCTCTTATTAAAAGCTCGGTGCCTTCGAGTCCTCGGTCAACCATTCTTTTGCGCATATGTGCTTCGCTCAGGACGTATTCCGATTTTTTTTGTCCCTTCGCCCTGACCTCGTAGAGGGGCGGCTGAGCAATATAAATCAAATTGTTGTCTATAAGCAGAGGCATCTGCCTGAAAAAGAAGGTCAGCAGCAGTGTTCTTATGTGTGCTCCGTCAACGTCGGCGTCGGTCATTAAGACTATTTTTCCATATCTGCACTTATCGATATCAAACTCGTCGGTTCCGATTCCGGCTCCGATTGCGCTTATTATTGTCCTGATTTCCTCGTGAGCGAGCATTTTCTCCAGTCTTGCTTTTTCGACGTTCAGGATTTTTCCCTTCAGAGGCAGGATGGC
The DNA here is from genome assembly GCA_964395535.1 of uncultured Pirellulales bacterium. Taxonomy (GTDB): domain Bacteria; phylum Planctomycetota; class Phycisphaerae; order Sedimentisphaerales; family Anaerobacaceae; genus CAYLMG01. The sequence goes on along the minus strand of CAYNDE010000002.1, from coordinate 40,035 downwards.
CTGAGTGTTTCGGTCTCTGCCGCCCTTTGCCGAGCCTCCGGCGGAGTCGCCCTCGACTATAAAGATTTCCGTAGAGGCTTTTTCCTTGCTCGAGCAGTCCCACAGTTTTCCTGGAAGGTTACCGCTGGAGAGCGCTCCTTTTCTCCTGGTAAGCTCTCTGGCTTTTCTCGCAGCCTCTCTCGCAGCGGAGGCCTGTATCGCCTTATTCAGGATTCTCTTTGCATCTGCCGGGTGCTCCTCAATAAAGTTGCCAAGATATTTGTTTACCACAGTCTCAACAAAGCTTCCGACTTCAGGATTAGTGAGTCTGACCTTTGTTTGTGCTTCAAAATGCGGATTTGCGAGTTTAACCGAGATGACTGCTGTAAGGCCCTCTCTGAGGTCATCGCCTGTCATCGCCTGGCCGTTCTTGAGCAGATTATTGGCCCTTGAATAATAATTCATCGTTCTTGTCAGGGCTGTTCTGTAACCCGACAGATGAGTGCCGCCGTCTATATTTCTTATATTGTTTGCGAATACGAGCACACTTTCGCTATAGCCTGTATTGTACTGCATCGCCACTTCACAGCTCAGCCTTGCATCGGTATCCTCCTTCGAGAAATAGATTACGTCTCTGTGGAGAGTTTCTTTTCCTTCGTTAAGGTGCTTGACAAAGGCCTTCAGCCCTTCTTCGAATTTGAAGACCTTCTTTTTATTCTCTCTGTCGTCTTTGAACGTTATCTGCAGGCCGGCATTCAGGTAAGCCATCTCTCTTACCCGCTTGAGCATTGTTTCATATTCAAATTCGGTGTCGCCAAATATTTCCTCATCCGGCATAAACGTTATTTTAGTCCCGCTCTTATCGGTGGTACCTACTTTTTTTACCTTGCCTTTTGCGACGCCTCTTTCACACTTGAAATAATAATGTTCGTTATCTCTATAGACGTCGGCTTCAAGCCATTCACTCAGCGCATTCACGACGCTTACGCCGACGCCGTGCAGACCACCGGCCACCTTGTAGCTTTCCTGGTCGAACTTTCCTCCCGCGTGCAGAGTTGTAAGCACCACATCAAGGGCGCTTTTGCCGGCCTCTTTGTGCATTTCGACGGGTATGCCGCGACCATTATCCTCAACAGTACAACTGCCGTCAGCATGAACATGTACACTTATCGTGTCACAATAGCCTGCAAGGGCCTCGTCAATTGAATTGTCGAGCACCTCGTTGACAAGATGATGAAGGCCTCCGCTCGCCCTGTCTCCTATGTACATGTCTGGTCTTTTTCTTACCGCTTCGAGGCCGCCAAGTATTTTAATCCTGCTTGCATCGTATTTATGATTCTTTATAGCAACACGTGTCACCTAAATCAGCTCCTTGCCAAGAAATATAATAGTTGTGAGCTTTTTGTCCTCGTCTAACCCACAATAAAATCTATCTTTTTTATCCTCGCGCCCTGGCAGCAATTTTGCATACTTTCCAGAATCTCAGGACCACTCAGCTTAAGCTCATACAGATATGAAGGAGAGTCAGCCTGCACTTTCAGACGGCCATTCGATATCTGCACTATTCTGCAGTGCTTTGCCAATTCATCAGGCAAAAGATTATCCCAGCATTCCGTCACGTCAACAAAAGCTCTCCTTGCCGGCTGTATGCGCTGCTGCATAAGCTGCTGTATGCTGTCAGCCAATCTTGCAGTCCCAAACGGAGCACTTACAAAATTATCATTTTTTCCTATACCGCTGCTCACCTGCTTTTCCCGGATAGACGTGAAAACGTTTGCCTTCCTATTTTTATTCCCTCGATTCACAACCCAGCTTTTAAAACTGGTCTATTGACATTAAGAACGCCGCTGGCTAACCGAGATTAATCGGCATTAAAACATACAAGAAATCCTTGCCGCACTTGATAAGTCCGGGTCTGTCAGGCTGACCCAACTCAAGGTCGAACTCCGGCTCAGGCATTACCCTTAAAGCGTCCATTATAAACTGAGGATTAAAGCCTATCTCAATAGGCTGGCCCTTATAATTTATCGTCATTTCGACCTTCGCATCTCCAGTCTCCGGCGCCCTGCAGGAGAACACAAGCGAGTCTTTACTAATCGACAGCTTTACTCCTCTTGACTCCTCGCTTGTTAGCAGGGCCGACCTTCTAACAGCGCTTAGCACAGCCTCGGTCGGCAGGGTCAGTTTTTTATCGTAATCAGACGGTATTATATCCTCATATTTAGGGAAAGTGCCCTCGACGAGGACCGAGCTTATAATAACATTTGAGCAGCTAAGAATAATAAGGTTATCAACCAGTTTTACGACAACAATATCTTTGTCGGTACCGCCGATTTTGCCAAGCAGAGACAACGTCTTCGAGGGCACTATTATCTTTGCAGTTTCCATCTTCTTCGAAGGCGCGGAAGCAAGGCTCACTCTGCTTTTCGCCAATCTTCTCCCGTCGGTAGCGACCATCGACATTTTTTTACCCTTCACCTCCCAGAGAACGCCATTTAACGCGTAACGTGTGCTCTCTTTTGCGGTTGCGAAAAGGCAATGCTCTATAACCTCCTGCAGGTTCTTTAAGCCAACCTCTATACCAGGCTCGCCGCCGAGTTCCGGGACCTTTGGGAATTGAGAAGTATCCTGGCCATAGATAGTAAAGTGACTGTCAGAGCCTGTTATCTTACAGACCCCTTCTTTCGCCTCAAATGCCAAAACCTCGTCGCTACTTTCCCTAACGACAGATGCAAGTTTGTCAGCTGGCACGACGATTTCGCCGCTTTGCTCCACTTGTACCTCCCCAACGAGGCAATCTATACCAACCTCAAGGTCTGTTGCCCGTATGTGGACTTCTTTCTCGCCAGCATCAATAAGTACACAGCGTAGTATTGGTTTGGGTGTACGGCTTGGGACGACCGATGTTAACAGTCCAAGGGCCTCTGCAAAGGCCGATCTATTAAAATTCAGTTTCATAATTTATCTCCATAAAGTTATAGTAGTTTACAAAAGAATCCTGCAATCCACAACTTTTTTTAGCAAAAAATTTGTCTCTTCACATTCCAAATTCGATCTTCACTTAATACTTCCTAAAACTGCTTAAAGGTGGTTTTTAAACGATGTGTTTTAAAAGGTATAATAGTTTTTTAAAATAGTATTAATCATATATCTTTGTGAGATTGTTGGAATAAGCAGGCTTATTATTTAAGAGGTTTTGTGCGTTAGACTTACGTAAGCATTGGGTTTTTAAACATCGTGGAATTACTGTTAATTGGTTTATTAGTTGCAGTTAAACCTAACAGGATTTGATGTATGGTTATTGTAAGAATCAAATTAGGTGCAGATTTAACAGAGTTGTTAACAGGCTACCAGGGCTTTTTTCTTTGCGTTTTATGGGTTTTTAAAAAAGCCGTTTTTTTATGAATTATGTTTGACAAAATGATTTGCTTGTATATAGTTTACATATTAACAATTTATTAAATGGCGAGGCTTTTTATGGCGCTGGAACAGGAATTAGGCTTGCGTAAGGGCATCAAAGTCCTCGAACACGAGGCCTTGCTCAATATTTACTACACGGCCACCTGTTTTCGTAAAAGGGCAACTGAATTTTTTAAGCGGTTCGGACTGACAGACGTACAGTTCAACGTTATGATGCTTCTGGCGCACCAGTCGGGTACTAATGGTGGCCTTAGCCAGGCTGAGCTCAGCGATATGATGCTTGTTAACCGAGCGAACATCACCTCGCTTATAGACAGGATGGAAAAGGCAAAACTGGTCATTCGCACAGATGCGGTAGCTGACAGGCGAAGCAATATAATCAAGATGACGGCGCGGGGCAGGAGACTGTTTAACACAGTTGAGCCGCTGTACGCCACACAAGTAAGGGAGATTATGTCGCGGATAAGCGTGACGGAACAGAAAAAGCTTATCTCGGCACTTGAAAAGGTACGCCTAAAGCTTAATGTTTGATTTTTATTGAATTATTAGTATCACGGAGGTTTTATGGATAAGAAGTCGCAGCCAGGCCGTTTATCGATAGAACGAGGTGAAAGGAGAATAGCGGAGGCCTTTCATGGGGGCGGCAAATTTTTTGTCGGTATTGATATCGGCTCGACAAGCAGTGATGTGGTTATTATCGACGAAGGAGGAAGGGTCGTATTCGATGACTATCGAAGGACGATGGGGCGGCCGATAGAAACGGTGAGGGAGCAATTGGCGTTGGTTTTTAAGAGGAAGGGCGAGTCTGATTTTGTGCTTTTTGCAGCGACAGGTACTGCCGGCAGATTTTTCGCTTCGTTGGCGGGCATACCATTTGTCAACGAGGTTCCTGCGCAGGCGGCAGCTATAGGCAGGTTGTATCCGGATTTTGAGCATGCGACTATAATTGAGATGGGCGGCCAGGACAGCAAGCTTATTTTTATAAGCAGGCAGGATGGCAGGAGCAGGGTTCGTGATTTTGCTCTGAATACAGTATGTGCTGCGGGTACGGGTTCATTTCTTGACCAGCAGGCCCAGCGGCTTGGGATAGATATCGAGGGAGGATTCGGCGAACTCGCATTGCAGAGCCGGACGGTGCCTCGCATGGCTGGCCGCTGCTCTGTTTTTGCGAAGAGCGATATGATACACCTGCAGCAGCAGGCAACGCCGAATTGTGACATCGTAGCAGGTCTGTGCCTTGCGCTTGCGAGGAACCTTAAAAGTAACCTCGGCTGCGGCAGGGAATTTGTCAAGCCTATAGTGTTTACCGGCGGAGTGGCGGCTAATATCGGTGTGGTCAGGGCTTTGGAGAATGTTTTTGAGCTTGAACAGGACGAGCTTGTCGTACCGGTGAAGCATTTTTTCACGGGTGCGATAGGGGCTGTTCTGGTAGCGAAGGGGCGTGAAAGGGCGAAAGGTGACGGCAAGCTTGAGTTGGCAGTAGTCGATGATTACCTTAAAGAGAGCGGCAGTGCTTTGAAGCAGGCACCGCGCCGGCCGATACTTCAAAAACCGAAATTGCCACCTCCTGTGAGCAGGGTTTACGAGGAACTGCTCGTCGATGGGTCGGACGGGCCGATAGATGCCTACCTCGGTGTTGATGTAGGCTCGATAAGCACCAACGTGGCGGTGATAGATGAGCAAAAAAGAGTTCTGGCGAAGGCGTATTTAATGACAGCGGGTAAGCCATTAGAGGCGGTTCGTCAAGGTCTTGATATTGTGGGCAGGAAAGTTGTCGGTAAAGTGAATATCCTCGGCGCTGCTACGACGGGCTCGGGCAGATATCTGACAGGTGATTTTATTGGGGCTGATATAGTTATCAACGAGATAACGGCGCAGGCGGCGGGGGCGGCAATAGTGAATCCGAAGGTCGATACGATATTTGAGATAGGCGGTCAGGACAGTAAGTATATATCTCTTGAGAATGGTGTGGTTGTTGATTTTGAGATGAATCATGCCTGTGCTGCGGGGACGGGCTCTTTTCTTGAGGAACAGGCACAGCGGCTTGATATAAAAATAGAAGAGGAATTTGCTGAAAAAGCATTTGCGAGCGACGGGCCTATAAAGCTCGGAGAGCGCTGCACAGTTTTTATGGAGTCTGATTTGCTCAGTTATCAACAGCAGGGGGCCTGTACGGAGGATTTGGTTGCAGGATTGAGCTATTCGATAGTTGCTAATTATCTTAACAGGGTCGTGGGTAGGCGCAGGGTAGGTAACAATATTTGTTTTCAGGGTGGTACAGCATTTAATAAGGCGGTTTGGTCTGCTTTTGAGCAGGTAACAGGCAAGCCGATTATGGTGCCTGACCATCACGAGGTTACCGGTGCCATAGGTGCTGCAGCTATTGCGGCTGAGCATATGAAAAACAAAGGCAGCCGACACAGCACGTTCAGGGGTTTTGAAAATATTGTTCATATTGAGTATAGCGTCGAATCCTTCAACTGTGAGCACTGTCCGAACAACTGCGAAATCAAGAAGGTTCAGCTACCCGACTCAGAGCCTTTGTATTACGGCTCACGCTGTGACCGGTACAATATCAAGAAAAAGGAGTCATCTGCAGTGGATTTGGGGGCATTCGAATATCGTACGGAAAAGATGTTCGAATATGCAGGATTATCCAGCAGCCCATTTGAGAGTCAGTCTTTACCGGCTGGTAAAAAGAGAGTTGGTATTCCGCTGGCGTTAATAGGCTTGCAGCTTTTGCCGATGTTCAGCCGGTTTTTCAAGGCCCTTGGTTTTGAGGTGGTTCATTCCGGCAAGACAAACAAGAGGATAATCCGCAAGGGCGTGGAGTCCGTTACGGCTCAGACGTGTTATCCGGTCAAGGTTGCGTATGGTCACGTACTGGAGCTTATTGAGAAGGGTGTTGATTATATTTTTCTGCCGAGCATTGTGTCAATGACGGCCAATTTTCCTGAGAACAAGCATAGCCAGTTATGTCCTTATGTTCAGACACTTTGTTATCAGATACAAACAGCTTTTGCGGACAGGCTTGGTAAGACTGAAATTTTGACGGTTCCAATTAGGCTGGGGGAGGGGGATAAGCTGCTTTATAAAACCTTTGGTCGGCTTGGTAAAAAGCTCGGCGTCTCGGGCCGAGCGATAAGGCGGGCTGTTGATGAGGCGGTTGAGGCACAGTCAAAATTTGAGCAGTCACTGAGGGATAAAGGGGCAGAGATTCTGGGGAACTTGAAGCCGGACGAAAGACTTTTTGTTCTGGTTTCCAGGCCTTATAACGGCTGTGATGACGGAGTGAATCTTGAGGTGCCGAAGAAGCTGGCTGAGCTTGGTGTGAAGGTGATACCGATGGAGATGCTTGACTTGTCAAAGGCGAAGCTCAGCGACGAATACCTTCATCGGTCAGTTTACTGGGCATATGGTCAGAAGATTTTGCGGGCGGCGGAGATAATAAAGGATGATGAGCGGCTGTTTGCGATATATCTATCGAGTTTTAGCTGCGGGCCGGATTCATTTTTGATGACGTTTTTCAGGGACATAATGCTGCCGAAGCCGGGTCTGCAGCTTGAAATTGATGAGCATTCGGCGGATGCCGGTGTGATAACTCGCCTTGAAGCATATTTAGAGAGCTTAAAGCATTATAGCCCCCAGAGAGTAAAACAAAGGCGTGATTTGGTGCAGAAGCAGGGATTTAGTATTGAGGGGGGAAGAAAATGGTATATTCCATATATGGGGGACAGTTCTTTCGGTCTTGCAGCGGCTTTGAGGGCTTATGGTCAGCCGGCAGAGGTTATGCCGCTGGCAGATGAGGCGGCTTTGATTGATGGGCGAAGCTATACTTCGGGCAAGGAGTGTCTGCCGTGCGCGATTACTACCGGTGATATGCTTAAGGTAGTAAAGTCGGAAGGATTTGAGCCGAGAAAGGTGGGTTTCTTTATGCCAACGGCCGGCGGGCCGTGCAGGTTCGGGATGTATAACTGTCTGCACAGGCAGATTTTAAGATATGTTGATTGCGAGGAAGCGGATGTTATAGCACCGAATCAGGACAGCAGCTTTTATACCGAGTTTGCAAAGATTGCGAGGGTTAAGAGCATTACACAATTCAGTAAGGATTTATGGATTTCGGTTGTTGGTCTTGATTTGCTAAGGAAAGTGATTTTAAGGCTGCGGCCTTTTGCTGTTGATTCGAATAGGGCTGAACGGCTTTATCGGGACTGTATAAGGCGATGGGAGCAAGCTGTAGAGCGGCGTAGCAGCCTGTCAGAGATGCGGGCTCTTATGGAGGTTTTTGCGGAGGATTTTTCTGCGCTTGAGCTTGACCAGACGGCAGTAAAGCCGCGAGTCGGGATAGTCGGCGAGATTTATGTTCGAAGTCATCCTTTTGCGAATGACAATGTGATAGGGCGGCTTGAGGCGCTTGGTGCGGTCTGTGATTTGGCACCGCTTGCGGAGTGGATTTATTATACTAATTTTACCCGTGCCAGGATGGCAAGGCGCAGGGGACAATGGAAAAATTTGCTTACCAATTTGATTCAGAACTTTTTTCAGCATAAATTAGAGAAGTCGCTTGCCAGGCCTTTAGAGAGAAGATTTGGTGCGCTGGCGGAGGAGCCGGTTGAGAAGACCCTTGGGATGGCCAGTCCATATATCCATAATACGCTCGAAGGCGAAGCGATACTGAGCGTGGGCAAAACAGTTGAATATTATCATCAGGGTGTCGGCGGCGTTGTTAATGTTATGCCGTTTACGTGTATGCCGTCGACGATAGTGAGCACACAGACCAGGCGTATCAGTGCCGATTGTGATGATATGCCGATTTTGAATCTGAGCTTCGACGGCCAAGAGGATTCGACTCTGACCACGAGGCTGGAAGCGTTTGTTGAGCAGGTCCGTCAGCGGCATAGTTGTAATGTGAGCGTTGCTGAGCTTACGGCTGTTTAAAAGAAGTGATAATTTACGGGGCGGTTGGCGGTCGATTTTTTACGACATTTCATTGTAATTATCGTATAATATTGTACAGCTCTGTGATAATTGATTGAGTGGGCCGGGCGGTCGCCCCTGTTGCTTCGATATGCGAAGCAAAACGGCAGGGGAGGAAAGTCCGAGCAGGACAGGGCACGGTGGTGGCTAACGGCCACCCGGGGTGACCCGCGGGAAAGTGCCGCAGAAACTACACAGCCCCCGCTCTTGCTTTCGCGAGAAAATGCGGGGGTAAAGGTGAAATGGTGCGGTAAGAGCGCACCGCGTCGCCGGTGACGGCGTCGGCAGGGCAAACCCCACCGCCTGCAAGGCCAAATATGCTGATTGGGGTCCTTTTGGATTCCGTTACTCGGCCCGGGTGATATCAGCGGGTAGGTTGCTTGTCGAGAAATCGACGGAGCCGGCCGGTAACGGCCGGTCAAGTTAAATGGCCGCTGCCTGTCATAAATGATGGGATACAGAACTCGGCTTACAGGCCCGCTCAATCTTTTATAAAAAAAACCGCCGGACAATTGTATTGTCGACGGTTTTGTATTTAGCCGAGCTGCAATTAAAGGCTATTTACCAAACGTCTGCCTCGACTTCTTCTATTTCTTTCTCGAGGTCGAGTTTCCATTTTTTAACGTAAGAGCCTAACTTGATCTTGACGGTGACGATATCGTATTCGACTCCCATCTGGATTACACCTTCGTCAAGACTGAGGTGGGTGAATTTTACACCTGAGACCGTATTTATTTTTGCTATCTCGGCTGGCGAGCTTTCCAATTTGGTGATTGCGGCTGTGAGTGCCTGTTTAGCCATACCGCCGCAAACCTGAATAGTGTGGTTGTCTTCGCTGACCTTGGCCAAATCATTTTTTGTGTTTTCCTGAACCTTTTTTAATATTTCGAGAAGTCTGGCGCTCGGGTTACTGTAAGGTTTGGTGAGCATCTGTTTATCAATGACCATAGCGCATTCGAAGAATGCGTTTGTTTTCGGCTCTGCGAAGAGCGTTTTTGGCTTTTCATCTTCGATGAACAGGTATTTGCGCTGGGCCATCGGCTCGTTTTCATCGAAGGAAGCCATTTTCAGCCATTTTTTGTATTCATCTTTCTTTTGTCCTGTGACTGCGATTACGGTTTTGCTCTGGCTGAGAAATTCATATTGCGGCATATACATCTCGTCAAGGACGTCGGCTGAGTTACTAAGTCGCAGGCCCGTGCGGTAGTAGCCGCTAATGATGTCTGCGTTAGTCGGGGTAGTGTCTTTTTTTGCAAAGTAGATGAGGTTGACGGGGCTGCCGCAGGCGGCAAGGTTCAAAGCAATCAGGATAGAGGCCAGGGCGAGAAGAGATTTTTTGCGTAGCCGATTTTTTTGTTTATTGATTTTGTTTTGCATTATTGGGCTCTCTAAATTCAGACTTCTTTTGAATCAATCCAGTTCATCATATTACGCAATTTTCTGCCGACCGTTTCGAGCAGGCAGTCGTGGTCTTTTTTGTAGAGCTGGTTGAATTTTTTCAGGCCGCCTTTGTATTCGGCTACCCATTCTTTTGCGAAGCTGCCTGATGTTATTTCTGAGAGAATCTTTTTCATTTCGGCTCTTGTTCGCTCATCTATTATTCTCGGGCCTCTTGTCAGGTCTCCGTATTCAGCGGTGTTTGATATGCTGTACCTCATATAGCTCATACCACCCTGATACATAAGGTCAACGATGAGCTTTACCTCGTGCATACACTCGAAGTACGCCAGTTCCGGCTGGTAACCGGCCTCGACGAGTGTTTCGAAACCTGCTTTTATGAGCGAGGTAAGGCCGCCGCAAAGGACGCACTGCTCGCCAAACAGGTCGGTTTCAGTTTCTTCCTTAAAGGTTGTTTTTATGATGCCGGCCCGTGCTCCGCCGATACCGTTTCCCCAGGCGAGGGCGATTTTCAGTGCGTCTTTTGTTTTATCCTGGTGTACCGCCACGAGGCAGGGAACGCCTCCGCCCTTTTCGAACTCGCTTCGAACAAGATGCCCCGGGCCTTTTGGTGCAATCATCACTACATTAACATCGGCGGGCGGGACGATATACTTGAAATGAATATTGAAGCCGTGGCAGAAGCCGAGCGTCTGGCCTGCTTTCAGGTTCGGAGCGATTTGCTTTGCATAGACGTCGGCCTGTATCTCGTCCGGGATGGTAACGATAATAAGTGATGCGCCTTCCATAGCGGTTTTGATATCGCCGGGCTGAAAGCCGTGCTCGATAGCGAGTTTGTAATTGTCGGTGTCTTTGAGTTCGGCGACGGCAACTTCGATACCATTGTCCCGCAGGTTCAGGCTGTGTGCGTGTCCCTGGCTGCCGTAACCGATGACCGCTACTTTTTTGTTCTTCAGGGCATCGAGAGGAGCGTCTTTTTCGTAATAAATTGTCAGTGCCATAGTTCAAAATCTCCTTTTTTAATTGTTGAGACGTCAAATTGCTTCCTTACAGCAGGTGCTCAATCGTTATTATATTTGCGATGTTTTGTTAAGCAAGAAATTTACAAATATTGTCGGCGTTTGTGCCGGCGTCAGCGTTGAGGAGCTTAGGGTTCTCTTTTTTCCTGTCTGGGCATAGCAATGGTTCCCGTTCTGGCGACGCTTTTAATGCCGTACGGTCTGCATACATCGATGAAGGCCTCAATTTTTTCTTCGGGTCCGCTTATTTCTATCATAAGGAATTTCTGGCCGATATCGACCACTTTTCCTCTGAACATCTCTATCAGAGAGAGGATTTCAGGCCTTTTTGCAGGCGGCGCTGAAATGGCTATAAGCATCAGGTCGCGTGCTACAAGAGGCTGGTCTGTAAAGTCCTGGACCTTGACGACGGGAACGACCTTTTCAAGCTGCTTTCGTACCTGCTCTACAACTCTGTCGTCACCGACGACAACGATTGTCATACGTGAGAGGTCGGGCTCTTCTGTTCTTCCGACGACGAGCGAATCTATGTTAAAGGCCCTTGCGGCAAACATACCGGCGACGTGAGCAAGTACGCCGGGCTTATTTTCAACCAGTGCGCTTATTATGTGTTTCATAATTATTTCCTGCTCTTTATATTTTTCAGCATTTATTGTTTTTTGTCAGACCAGTCTTTCGAGAATGTCCAGGCCGTCCATTTCATTGAGGCTTTTACCGGCAGGCACCATCGGCCAGACGTTTTCTTCGCCTTCGACCCTGAAGTCAACTACGCAGGGCTTGTTCTTTATAGTGAGCATTTTCTTTACGGCCTTGGTGACATCGGTTTTTTTATCGACTGTTATTCCCTCTGCACCGAGTGCCTCTGCGACGGTTGCATAGTCAGGATTGGCAAGGCGGCTGCAGGAATAGCGTCTGTTGTAGAAAAGCTGCTGCCACTGCCTGACCATTCCCATATATCCATTGTTTATAATGCAGACTTTTATGGGCAGCTTGTGCTCGACGGCTGTTGCGAGCTCTGTCATTGTCATATTAAAGCTGTGGTCTCCGTCTATGTCGATAACGGTCTGGTCGGGTTTAGCGACCTGCGCGCCGATGGCGGCCGGCAGGCCGTAGCCCATAGTTCCCAGGCCGCCGGAGCTTATGAACTGTCTCGGCCGGCTGAACTTGTAAAATTGTGCAGCCCACATCTGGTTCTGGCCGACGCCGGTTGTAACGATAGCAGTGCCTTTTGTCTGATTATAAATCTCTTCAATGACGTATTGCGGTTTAATCTTCGCAGAGTTGTTGTCGTAACGAAGTGGGTATTTGTTCTTCCAGTCTGCGATTTTTTTAAGCCACTCTTTTCTCGGCCGGTGTTCAATTTTCTCTATCATATCCTTAAGGATAAATTTTGCGTCGCCGACAACGGGGATATCCACGTGAACGTTTTTCGCGATGCTTGCAGGGTCGATGTCTATATGGATAATTTTGGCGTTAGGCGCAAAGGTTTTTACATTACCGGTGACCCTGTCATCGAAGCGGGCGCCGATTGCAATCAGCAGGTCGCATTCCTGGACGGCGTAGTTGGCGTATGCGGTGCCGTGCATTCCGAGCATATCAAGCGACTCCGGTTTTGTCTGGTCGTAGCTACCCAGCCCCAAAAGCGTCATAGTTACGGGCAGATTTGCTTTTTGTGCCAGTTGCCTAAGCTCATCGGACGCGTTTGCGCTGATGACACCTCCGCCGACGTAGAGGACAGGTTTTTGCGATTCGTTTATAGCCTTTGCAGCGGCTGTTATCTGTCCGATGTGGCCTTTAGTTCTTACCTTGTATCCGGGCAGCTTGAGTTTTTCACCGTCGTCGGGTTTGTACTCTGTCAGCTCGATATCGACGGGGATATCGATTAGTACCGGTCCGGGCCGGCCGGTCGATGCCAGATAAAATGCTTCTCTTATTGTTCTTGCCAGGTCTTTGATGTCTTTGACGATGCAGTTATATTTTGTGACCGGCCTGGTAATACCGGTAGTGTCGGCCTCCTGGAAGGCGTCGTTGCCTATGAGGTTGGTTCGAACCTGTCCTGTGAGCGCGACAATTGGAATCGAGTCCATCATTGCGGTGGCCAGGCCTGTAACAAGGTTGCAGGCGCCGGGACCGCTGGTGGCGACGACAACGCCTACTCTGCCGCTGGCGCGAGCATAGCCGTCGGCCATATGGCAGCCGCCCTGTTCGTGACGGGGTATGATGACTTCAATGGGGGCGTCGTATAGTTTGTCGAAAAACGGCAGGACCACGCCGCCGAGATAGCCGAACATTTTGTCAACGCCCATCTCAATGAGGGTATCAACGATAATCTGTGAGCCTGGTTTGAGTGAGGATTTTTCGGCTGACTCAGCCGGTTTGCGAGATTTGCCACTCATTTTTTTTACCTTTCCTGATAAACGTTAAAAGTTATTCCGGTTAACCCCGCAAGGCCGAATTTCTCACGGGGCGAATTATAGCTTAGCGGGGCGGTATCGTAAAGCCAATTGCTTCTACCATAAAAGCAGCCGGTCTTTACGAGGATATAAACCCTGCTATAACCCCAAAACCATCCCATCCGGGATGTCTCAGGTTAGCATCGGTGTGTTTACACACGTCAGCTTAGACTATTAAACGATATCGGTGGCATTTTGTCAATAGTTTATTTTTTATAAGGTTTTTTTGAGGATAATTTGTGTTTTTGGGCGGGACGAGGATTTTTTGCAGTTGCATTTAGGGCGGGAAGTTATTAGAATAACAGGCGTATTGCAAAGGCGCAGACATCTATTGAGCTGTTTGCTAACACTATTCAGGAGAATAAGTTGTGAAAACCGGCTACTTTAATGGACTGTATATTTTTTTTCTTTTTTGTTTTTTTTTGTTTTCGCCTGCGGCGGCGATATTTGGCGATAAGGTTGTGCTTAAGAAAGGTCAGCTTTTGACAGGTGATATTCTGGCTGAAAAGCAGTCGGAACTGATAATGGACGTGGGTGTTGAAATTCTGATTATACCCAAGGACAAAATCCTTGAGTACGAATACACTGATACATATCTGTTAGAGGAGGAGCCGAACAAAGCTGATGTTGATGTGCAGAAGTCATCAGAGCGGCTTTATACAGTCACAAGCAGGCAGAAAACTTCTATTGAGAAGTGCGTTGAGATGGTTTCAGAAGCGGTTGTAAAGGTTTCGACGCCTGCAGGGCTTGGCTCAGGTTTTTTTATCAATAAAGATGGTTACCTGATAACCAATTATCATGTCATAGAAAAAGAGACGAGGATTGAGGTTACTGTCTTTGTCAAGGCAAAGGACGGCTTTGAGAAGAAGAAATTCAAGAAGGTTAAGATTGAGGCTATTAATCCTTTTGTAGACCTGGCGTTGTTGAAGGTAGAAGACCTCGAGGGATTGAAGGTGACCTATGTACCGTTGGGTGACAGCGAGAAGATTAAGGTTGGAGAGGGCGTTTTTGCTGTCGGTAATCCGCTTGGTCTGGAGAGGACGGTGACAAATGGTGTGATAAGCACTAAGAACAGGCCCTTCGAAGGTCTTTTGTATATTCAGACCAATGCTGATATAAACCCGGGCAATTCTGGCGGACCGCTGTTCAATCTGGCCGGCGAGGTAGTCGGGGTGACGAATATGGGTTATATTTTTCTCGGCGGTCTTGGCTTTGCGATTCCTATTAATTACGTTAAGCACTTTATAGACAACCGTGAGGCCTTTGCATACGATAAGGACAGCCCGAACACGGGGTACAAGTATATTCAGCCTGACAGGAGGCGAAACAAAAATAAGCCAAAGCTTCTGAAGGCCGAAAAATGGTAAGCCGATAAGATGATTACGACGAACAGCAACAATGGCGGCAAGTCTTTATTTTTTGTGTCTGGTAAAAGGTTGTGGAAAAATGAAAAAGGTAAGTAAAGCAGGAATTTATTGTTTTTTGTTAGTATGTTTTTGCTGTCATTCTTTGGTACGAGCTGCGGTGCCTAAAGGGTCTGCTGAAATTTTGCCCCCTGAGGCTGTTTTGCTTATAGAAATTGAGGATTTTGGGCAGCTGAAGGCGCAGTTTGAAAAGACATCTTTCTATAAGCTTTATAAAGAGCCTGCGATGGCTGCTTTTGTTGAGCACGTCAAGGCCAAGCTTGATGAAGGTGTTGAAAAGCAGGATGACAACAATATCTATAAGGCATTTTATAAAGAGGCAATTTTGCCTGAGGGCGGGTTGTCAATTGCGCTGATTTTTAATGAGCAGACTAAAAATAGCAAAGAGGCTCCGATTATATGTATCAGCAATTGGGGCGAGAATGTTGAGAAAATCAAGGCTATGATGAAAAAGCTTGTCGAGAAGAACACTGAAATGGGTGGGGCCTTCAAAGGCAGTGAGGAATATCGTGGCGTTTCGATTGATACTTTAATCGATGAGGATTCGGTGGAGTTTTGTTATTGTTTTATCGATGATTGTTTAATAGCTTCTTTTGCGGGTGCTGACGTTGTTAAATTTGTTGTTGCCCAGATTAGGGGAACCGACAGTCCGACCCTTGCGGATGATTCTGATTATGCATCTTCTCTTGCTGCTATCAGGCCTTACCGGGATGTCGGCTTGTTTTTGAATATAAAAAAGTTTGTCGAAATGGCGGCTGCCGATGATGAGAACGGTCAGGCAGTGAATTTAGTAAGAAATCTTGGCTTTGATAATGTAAAGACACTCTGCGTCTCACTCGGGGTTGCGAGGCTGGGTGGTGAGTTTTCCAGCGTCAAGTTTTTTCTTAAGGTAGATGGTGACAAGAGGGGCATTTTCAGGATGCTTGAGTTTGAGTCTGCTCCTGTCAGGGTTCCTCAATTTGTTTCTTTATCGAGCTATTCGGCTCTATTTGTTAACCTGGACATAAAAGCTGCATATGACGAGCTTGTTAAGATAGTCAGCAGTTTTTCACCCCAGACAGCGGCTGTTTTTTATATTCCGCTTTTGCCCACGGGTGATGATGGTCAACCCGGCATAGAGCTTAAGCGTGATATTTTAGGGCATCTTGGCTCTCAGATTGTGTTTACAGAGAATATCGACAGGCCTATCACGGACAAGACCGGCAAAGCAAAGTGGCTGTTTGCTGTGGCTACGACTAATCCTCGTTCACTTGAGAAATCCCTTTCAACTCTTCATAGCAAGTTTATCGCCCCGAACGTGACCGAAGCCAGTCGTGAGCTTCTCGGTCATATGATTTATATAATTGATGTTCCGTCGCTTCTGAGACTCGGTCCTTCTGCGAGTGGAAAGGTGCCGATGCAGGAGGCATCAAACCAGCCTGCCAGTCGGGTGCCTGCGTTCGCATTTACTATCACCCAGACACATTTGGTTTTTGGTACTGTGGATACTGTTGAGCAGGCTATCCGTACCCTGGAGAGCAGCTCTGCTGAGTCTGTGGTATCGGCGAGCTGGTTTAATGCGGCGAAATCAGCGGTTCCGTCGGTTGTTGGGCTGGCTGTTCTTGAAGATGGAGTTACCTCTGCTGAAATGCTTTGGCGGGAACTTAAAAAATTAGCTGAAGAGGAAAGCAAATCCGGGGGTGGTCAACGGGAAGTTTCGGTAGGACTTGGAATGGACGGCGGTTTGATTCCTCGGCCGTATATGAAGCAGGAGGGGCTGGTTGATTTTGGACTTTTGCCTCCGTTTGATGTTGTTCGCAAGTATTTCAGCCTGTCGGCTTTTTATGGTGTCAGCAGGCCGGACGGTTTTTTCCTTGAGGCGAAAGAAGTTGCTGCGCCTCAGGAATAAATAGACCGGCATTTGGATTGGCGGCTGTTTCGGTTCAGTGAATTACTTTATTCAGGGGGTATGTGATAATACCGGAAGCGCCTGCTCGTTTCAGTGCGGGCACGAGCGAGCGTTCGAGCTTCTGGTCAATAATCACTTCGACGGCCACATAATCGGAGTTGGCGAGGCTCGATACGGTAGGGCTTTTTTCCGCCGGCAGGATTTTTATTACTGCCTGGAGGTCATTTTTTTTGACGTTCATTTTCAGGCCTACTTTCGAGCGGGCGTCGATGGCAGCTTTGAGAAGTATTGCTATGTTTTCTATTTTTTCGCGTTTGAACTCGTC
Organism: uncultured Pirellulales bacterium; assembly: GCA_964395535.1. GTDB lineage: Bacteria > Planctomycetota > Phycisphaerae > Sedimentisphaerales > Anaerobacaceae > CAYLMG01. The sequence continues at coordinate 23,152 of CAYNDE010000002.1, read as the reverse complement.
TGACCAGGCTTTTTTGTTTGCGATAAATCTTGTTGTGGAAGTTACGATAGTGTCGATTGCCTTGAGATTGTTTGCTCGAAGTGATGAGCCTGTTTCGGTGAGTTCGACAATGGCATCGACAAGGCGAGCTTTTATTTCTGTTGCCCCCCAGCTGAACTCTACCTTAACATTGATATTTTTATCGGCGAAATATTTTTTTGTGACGTTGACCAGCTCAGTTGCGATTATTTTTCCCTCCAGTTGTTCTGGCTTTTTTATTTTAGATTCGTTGGGGACGGCCAGGACCCATCTTGCAGGTTTGCTTGTCGATTTACTGTAGGCGAGCTCTGCGACTTCGATTACATCAGAGCTGTTTTCCATTATCCAGTCGTATCCTGTGATTGCGGCATCGAGGGCGCCGTCTTCTACATATCTGCTTAATTCCTGCGCCCGCAGGCAGATAGGACGGATTTGCTCATCATTGATGCTCGGCATATAGCTTCGCTCAGTATCTGAAATGTTGAAACCTGCGCGGTTGAAAAGCTCGATGGTAGCTTTTTGCAGGCTGCCCGCTGGAATGCCAAGTTTAAGTATCTTTTCTGACATTTGATTTTACCCTGTTATTTATTGAGTTATTTTAATCGTCCGTTTATTGCCGGCAACAAAGCCTTTACCTTCTTTTAGTCGTTTTCTTTTGTTTTTTTTGTTTTTCTTTTTTTAGTTTTTTTATTGGTTCTTTTTTTTGTTTTTTCTCTCTTTTTTCTGTCAGATTCGCTTTCCTGCCGCAGCAGAGTGTAGAAATAATAGCCGTCTTTAGCAGTAATTTGCCTGGATAGAAAGCCTTCTATTTGCTGGTGGTCGGCCTGGGGATGTACAAGCTGTTCATTTCTGAGCAGCTCTATCATTTTTTCTGTCAGAGGTATGGCGTGTCCGTCCAAGGCAGTTAGCATGCAGAAATCGACCATAAAAGGGCTGGTACCGTTTATCTGGCTGAGTGCTTCCTTGGCTGGACGTTTACCGATTTTCCTGAGGTCCTGCAGGCTGACTGTATTGTATTTTTCGAAGATGGCTCTCAGGGCGGTCTTCAGCCTGGCGGCAATCTCTCTTGTAGTAGGGTTATCTTCACCCAGCATTTCCACAATTTCTTCCGGCCTTGAAACTCTCAGGTCGTTCAGGTCGACGAAGTACTCGTTGAATCTTTTAGCGGCTGTTTGTGCCTGCTTATGCGTGATTTTTTCACTTGTGATTGCATAGACAAGCGCTTCTGCCGGTTCGTCGTAGGCGGCCTTTTCGTGTTTTGGATATTTTCTTTTTAGTGAACGAAACAGTTTCTGTATTTTTTTGGAGTATTCCTTGCTGTTTTTCATTACTGCTCCCGGTAGTATATCTCATTCAACAGTTTTTCGTTAGTAGCTTTTCAACATACGGCTTTTTATTGTTCTTTTTTTTCCAGCTCACTTGTCGCTTCATCGATGAGTCTCATAGTTTCGAGTGTTTTTTTGAATTTTTCGTCCTTGAAGAAGTGCAGGACGGGGCAAAACTTGCTTTTCATATTGTCGGCGAGCAGCGACTGTATTTTGAATTTTGCGTGCTCTATTGCGGCAAAGGTTTTATTTTGTTCCGCTGCATCACCACCGAAAATGCTTAAGTATACATTGGCAGACCTTATGTCCGCTGTCATTTCTACCCTCGTGATGCTTACCAACCCGACAATACGCGGGTCGCTAAGATGATTAGAGATAGCGTCACTTACCACTTCTTTAACCACCCGCGAGACCTTTTCTTGTCTTCTTGACGACATAATAGTCATTGCCCTGCAGGATTTTTCTGATTATAGATTAGCCTCTCAAAGGGTTCTTGCCACTTCTACGATTTCATAGAACTCGAGCACGTCATCAACTTTGACGTCGTCGAATTTTGCAATTTTTATACCGCAGTCCAAACCTGCTTTTACTTCCCTGACGTCATCCTTGAAGTGTTTGAGCGATTCAATGGTCATAGCGTTTCTTGTTATGATGTTGTTTCTTATGAGTCTTATTTTTGCATTTTTTCTGGCGAAGCCGTCATTGACGTGGCAGCCGGCGATTGTTCCAAGCCTTGAGACCTTGAAGGTTTCTCTTATGGTAGCTCTGCCGATTGTTTTTTCTTTCTGGTCGGGCTCCAGCATCCCTTCCATTGATTTTTTAAGCTCTTCAGTTATTCTGTAAATTATATTGTACAGCCTGATTTCAACACCTTTTTCGTCAGCGATTTTTTGCACTCTCTCATCTGCGGTGACGTTGAATCCTATGATAATGGCGTTCGAGGCCTCTGCGAGAACGACATCGCCCTCGGTTATACCGCCTGGAGAGGCGTGTATGATTTTTATTTTTACTTCCTCTGTACTTAATTCCGTAAGGTACTTTATCAGGACGTCGACCGAACCCTGGACATCGGCGCGGATGATGATATTTAGCTCCTTGACGTTTCCGGCTTCAATCTGGCTGAACAGGTTGTCGAGGGTTATCTGTGTTCTTTTTGTGAGCATATTCAGTCTTGAGCGGCTTTGGTTTTCGTCGGCTGCCGCTTTTGCTTTTACCAGGTCGTTGCCGAGGCAATAAAATTTATCGCCGGCCTGCGGCACGCCGTTGAGTCCTGTTATCTCGACCGGCATTGAGGGTATTGCAGTTTTAATGTTTTTGCCGAAGCTGTCTTTTATGTTTTTGACTTTTCCGTAGGCAGCGCCTGCGAGGACGACATCGCCTTTGCTGAGCTGCCCTTCTTTCAGCAGCAATGTGGCCACGGCGCCGCGTGTAGGTGACATTTTCGCCTCGACTACCCATCCGGCTGCTGGTATTGTGTCGTCGGCTTTGAGGTCGATTACCTGGCGCACATAATCGATATGCTCAAGCAGGTCGTTGATTCCCCGTCCTGTGACGGCGCTTGTTTTCACGATATCGGTTTCGCCGCCCCATTCTACCGGCGTGAGGTCGTACTCAGCCAACTGGGCGTAGATGCGATTTGTGTCGATGCCGGGCAGGTCTATTTTATTAAGGGCCACTATAACCGGCACCCTCGCAGCTTTGCTGTGTGCGATTGCCTCTATTGTTTGTGGCATCACACCATCGTCGGCAGCGATAACAAGGACCACGACGTCGGTCATATTAGCGCCTCTTGCGCGCATGGCGGTGAAGGCCTCGTGTCCGGGTGTGTCGAGAAAAGTTACTTTGCTGTTACTGACATTGACCTGGTACGCTCCGATATGCTGAGTGATTCCTCCAGCCTCGCTGGCTGTCACCGTCGTTGACCGTATTTTATCGAGAAGGCTTGTCTTGCCGTGGTCTACGTGGCCGAGCATTGTCGCTACCACGGGTCGTGGTTTAGGATTTTTTCGTTCGTACTGTTCGAACTGCTGTTCGATTTGTTCTTCGAGTGTGCCTTTATGTTCAATCGTCAGTTCGCATCCGAAATCTATAGCTACTAATTCTGCGACCTCATTGCTTAACACCTCATTGGCAGTTGCCATTGTTCCCTGTTCTATTAGTTTGCTTATGATGTCAGCGGACTTGATGCCGAGAGCTGCGGACAGGTCCTTGATTGTGACGGGTTCACTTACAGTGACTTTTGTAGGTCTTACTAAAGCGGGAGCTTGTGACTGGGATCTGGTTTCGATTTTTCTTACAGGTCTGAGGCGTAATCTTTCACCGCCGGCGGCGTCAAGTCTTGCTCGTCTTTCTTCAATGTCTTTTTGTCGCCGGATTGTCAGGTATTTGAGTTTTCTTACCTCTTCGGGATAAACTTCATCTCTACCGCGTCTTTGTGTTTTGTCTTTTCTTCTATGTGGGTATTTTCTTGCCTCTCTTGGCCTTTGACCGAGGCCAAGTCGCTCATCTTTATATTCGTCTGCTATGAGCGGTTCGGTAACAGGCTCATCGTATTTGATGCGTGGTTTGGGCTTTGGGGTGACCAGGGCCTCTGCTCGTTCGACACGTATAACGGTGGGGCCGGCCAGTTTTGCCGGCTTGGGTTTTTTAAGTTTTGGTCCTGCGGGTTTGACAGGTTTAGGTTTCGGCGTTTTTTTTGGTTTTGCGATAGCTTTTTCTATTGGTTTTGTCGGTTTTTCTTCGAGTATGGCAGCCGTTTCAGCGGTTTTTTCTATTGGTTTTGCCTTTTCCTTTGGTTTGGGCTTTATTGCTTTTGCCTTCTTTTTTGCGGCAGGTATTTTCTTCTTTTTGATTCGTACTTTCTTTAGGTCTACCTTTTCAGCAGTTTCGATTGATGTTATGTGTTCGCCCTCGCTGAACCATTCACGTATAGTTGCAGCGAGCCCGGCTGAGATTGTTGACATATGGTTCTTGACATCGAGGCCTTCGTCCTGGCATTTTTTGACGATTGCTGGGCTTTTTACGCCAAGTTCTTTTGCCAAAATGTAGACTCTTGTAGTCGCCAGAAAAGCTCCTTTACATAATTTAGGTCCGCGAGATTACTTTTCATTTTCGGCCGGCTCTTCCTGTTGTTTTAGCAGGTTTTCGGCCTTGTTTTGCCTTGATTCTGCTGCCAGTTGCTTGGCGTGCTCGGCTGCCGAGCTGACAAGCTGTTCAGCAAGAGTCGCTTCGATGTTAAGCTCTTTTACCAAAGGTTCGGTCCCGACATCCTCGAGGTCAGGAACGGATATTATCCCAAGGGCAATGAGCTTATCGATTATCATATCATCGGCATTTTGTACGTTTTTCACACATTCAGTCAATTGTTCGATACTCTGGTTATATTCTTCGGGTGTTAATATATCGATATCCCATCCTGTCAGTCTTGCTGCGAGTCGGACGTTCTGGCCATGCTTTCCGATGGCCAGGCTGAGCTGGTCGTTATCTACCACCACGGTTGCTCTGCCCAGTTCAAAGCATAGGGCAATTTCGCTGACTCTTGCCGGCATAAGTCCATTTGTTATAAGGACTTGTGAAGAGTCACTCCATCGGACTATGTCTATTTTTTCTCCGCCGAGTTCGTCGACTATATTTTTGATTCTGCTGCCCCGAACGCCAACGCAGGCGCCGACGGGATCAACTCTGTCGTCATTTGAAGCGACAGCGACCTTTGTTCGATAGCCTGCTTCGCGTGCCAGAGCCCGGATTTCGATGATATTTTCGACAATCTCGGGCACCTCAAGCTCAAAGAGTCTTCTGATGAATTCCGGATGGGTTCGTGAGAGGATGATTTTTACCTGGTTTGAGACCTCTTTGACATCGAGAATCAAGCACTGGATTCTTTCGCCCGGCCGATGAGTCTGGCCGGCTATCTGCTCGGTTTTCGGCAGAAAGGCTTCTGTGCGATGATTCAGGCTAACAATAAGGGTGCCGCTTTCGTAGCGGACGACAGTTCCGCTTATGATTTCATTTTTTCTCTGAACGAACTCGGCATAGATGCTGTCTCTTTCATCGGCCCTTATTTTTTGTATCATAATTTGCTTTGCGGCTTGTGCGGGTATTCGCCCGAGCTGTTTAATATCTATCTGCTCTCCGTTTTTGTAAGTAGTAATATCGCCTGATTCGCGGTCGATTTGGACGGCTATATCGCTTTCGGGCTCGCCGAAGTGCTTTCTTGCTGCAGAGACCATCGCTTCCTCGAGGTCAATGAAAATCGATTCTTTGTCTATTTTTCTATCGCGAGCAATGTTGTCGACTATTCTTATAAGCTCCGGATTCATATTTTTTGTCATCCTTTAACTAAACAAAAAAGTGGAAACTTAAATAGTTTCCACTTTAGCGGCAAGTTGACATCAAGTTTGTGATTTATCATTACACTACATCAAGCACCTCCATCAGAGGGTACCATTTTGCGATAGGCAGCAAAACATTACCCCGGCAGCGGATCTCATTAGCTACTTGCCATAGCAGCGGAAACCTTTGTTTCCAGGCCACCGTCCCGGTTCTTCGGGCAGGCAGACAATTTAATCGCCTACCCCGCACGGTACGCCAATCCTGTTACTAACATTGTAAAACCTTTCCTTCAAAGTTCGGCTCTGGTAGCCTTTCACACGTATCTTAACAGCCAAATCGACTATACTAATCGTCTTTGTGGCTGTTAACAATGATTTTTTTCCGAAATTGCACAATTTTTGGTATAAATGTGATTTCGACTTGATAAGGTTCTGAAAAGAGCCTGAAAACATTGTTTTTATATAAAAGGGGGCTTCAGGACGTTAAAATGAGTAAATTAAGGCTGCCGAGATTTACTTTGGCAGCTTTTTTTGGTGAAAAAAGGCCCTGAGTATTGTAATGGAAGCTGATTTAATCATACGATTAATCGGGATACGGTCCGATAAATGACACGGGCAGAGGAAATAATCCAGTTATTTGGAATGAAGCCGTTACCGGAAGAAGGGGGATACTATATCGAAACCTACAGGTCGAAAGAAAAAATTGGTCCTGAAGTGTTTCCCGGAAGATTCAAAGGCCAGCGGAACCTCGCCACGGCTATTCTCTATTTGCTGACCGTCGATACTGTCTCAAAGCTGCACCGTCTGAAAAGTGATGAGATATATCATTTTTATTTAGGCGATGAGGTTACGATGCTTCAGCTTTTTCCTGACGGTTCCAGCAGAGTCGTAACGTTAGGCCGTGATATAGCAGATGGGCGATTATTGCAGGCTGTTGTTCCGCAGGGAGTCTGGATGGGTTGTTTATTAAAAGCGGGCGGTGAGTTCGCCCTGATGGGGACAACCGTTTGTCCGGGTTTTGAGCTTGAAGATTTCGAGTCTGCGGACAGAGAGCGGTTATTAAAGCTGTATCCTTCGCAGAGCGAATTGATTTTGAGGCTGACGTAAGGAGATTTCAGCAGCTTCTTATATCACGTCGAGTCTGCGCAAGGTGGCACGTGTCCAGCGGCCGCTTCTAATCTGGGCGAGTATGACAAGCAGAGTCACTATCAGCCAGTATACGCTGAATCTCAGGTAGTGCAGTATATGGTCAAATACTCCTCCTTGTTTTACAGCTTCGCAGGAATTGAGAAGTTCGGCTGGTGTGAAGATTGCGCCGACAACCACACCGCCGAAAATCTTCTGCCAGGGGACGAGCAATACGATGAAAACAAGCGACAAGAACAACGCGCGGCAGATATGTTTGATTCCGCCGAGCCTGCCTACGATTGAAATTTTTAATATGAACAGTATTGCCAGACAGTAAAGCATCGCTGCCAGAATGAGGACAAAGTTCAGGAATTTAACCACCCATGCCAGGTGCTCAAATTCTATATCTTTAGGAAGCGGCAGGCGGTGTTTTTCTTGAGCTGAGCTGAGTAACATTGTATGGTTCTGTTCTTCGTTTTTTTGTGTGGCTTGTTCTGTTTTTTCATCAGCTATGATAAGAGATTCGTCTTGCGTCTCATTAGGGGCTTTGACTGCGCCGGTGGTTACCAGCCAAAAGGAAGCCTGTAATAACAAGAGGCAGAGTATGGTAATTACGAACAGGAAGTTTTTCCAGCCTCTTAGGACACTGACGGCCTCGAGGCAATCGGTTGTATCGATGAGATTGGTTTGTATGTTCCGCTCCTGGTTCATTTTTGAGTCTCCTGTCTTAAATTCCGGCTTTTCTTCGAAATTGAAGTCCATAATTTTTTGCAGCCTTTATTAGTTTGTCGTTTTTATCTTTGTAAGATTTCAATACGGCGAAAAACTTATATTAAGGTGCCCATTATTATCTCCTGTTGTGCGTGCAAGTGCAAGGATTTTGTTTGAGAACATCACTTCTAAATTGTACCTGTAAAAAGTCGGTTTATGTGAAGCACGTGACGGTTTTGACAGGAAATAATCAGTCGTTCTTCAAGTTTAAAAAGGCTTTTTGTGCTGCTGTTATGGTTTTTTCGATATCATCAGTGGTGTGGGCGAGTGAGACAAACATAGATTCGTAAGCGCTTGGAGCAAGATAAATGCCCTGCTGAAGCATTTTTGAAAAGAATTTTTTGAACTGCCCGATGTTTGTTGACCGTACATCTTCAAGATTTCTTACGGCTTTGTCGGTAAAAAAGCAGCTCATAATCGAGCCGATACGATTAATTGTTATTGGTATATTTGCCTGTCTTGCGGCTTGTGTGAGTGAGCTTTCGAGTAAGGCCGATGTTGCTTCGAGCTTCTTGAAGCAGTCGTTTTTGGAAAGCAAATCGAGCGTAGCATTTGCTGCGGCTGTTGCTACTGGATTTCCGCTTAATGTCCCCGCCTGATAGACCTTTCCGACAGGTGCGAGCATGTCCATAATGTCGGCTCTTGCTCCGAAGGCAGCAAGAGGCAATCCTGCTCCTATGACTTTTCCAAGACAGGTTATGTCGGCTTTTAAGTTGAAAAGCTGTTGTGCCCCGCCGGCTGCTATGCGAAAGCCGGTTATAATTTCATCGAATATTAACAGGGCTTTATTTTCATCGCACAGGCTGCGAAGGGCCTGGAGGTAACCATCAACCGGCGGGATAACACCCATATTCGCGGCTATCGGCTCAACGATTACAGCTGCAACCTGTCCGTTGAATTTTTTCAAGGCAGTTTCTACAGCTTTGATATTGTTATAAGGTATAACTATAGTTAATTTTGCTATTGGCTTTGGGACACCCGCACTTGATGGTATTGCCTGTTCGGCGAGACCGGAGCCGGCTGCTGCGAGCAGGCTGTCACTGTGGCCGTGATAGCAGCCGGCCATCTTTATTATCAAATCTTTGCCGGTGTAACCTCGTGCCAGGCGGATGGCTGTCATTACCGCCTCGGTGCCGCTGCTGACCAGGCGCAGCTTCTCGATTGATTTAAATGCTGCGGTAATTTTTTTGGCTAGCTCTGTCTCTGCGATGGTTGGTGCGCCAAATGAAGTTCCCTTTTTCGCGGCATTGTTTATTGCTTTTAGCACTTTGGGATGTGCGTGACCTAAAATTGCAGTGCCCCAGGAGCCGACGTAATCAATATACTCATTGCCGTCGATGTCGTAGATTTTTGAGCCTTTTGCCGAGGCAATAAAAAGCGGTTTTGTATCAACACCGCGATAGGCTCGGACTGGTGAATTGACTCCACCAGCCAGGTACCTGCAGGCTTCGGCGTAGCCAAGGGCCGATTTGCCGAAATTTTTCGAATCGTATCTCATTTTGTCTCATATGATAAGGAATCGTCTGGGGAGTTCAAATTTTTTATAAATAGCGGATAGATTTTAGTGCGGACAGTTTTTTAAGGCTGAAATCAGGCTTTTTTTGCGTTTTTTAATATATTTTTTTACTTGACCGGCTTAATTTAATTGTGTATCCTGTCGAATGTATAGACAGCTGTTGATGAACGTCATTGTATGCGTTTCGTATAAATATATGGATTTATACAGGAACGCGAGGGGCAGACGAGGGAAGGTAAGCTCTTGTCTGTAAGGCAGTTAAGTTACATAGCCGCTTTCGGCTGGTAAAGATAAAGGGCTAACTTTGGATTTTGCAGCAGCCGACAGCGATGTAGGAAAAATGGTTAAAAAGTGAAACGAAATCTATTAAGAACAGCTCTGACTTACAAAGGGTTGCGAGCTCATAGTGAGCGTAAAATAGCCGATTTTATGAGAAAAATTGACTCTTCAACACCCAAAAGCCTATCTTCAGGAGTTGAGTCTCTGGTATCTTAGAGCTGATTGTAAAGTGAGGCGGAAGGGATTTCGTTTATTAATAACCATTTCTTTGTAGTTTTCCTGCCATTTGTCCCTCAAATTCATTTTGCAGAAAGTGCAAAAAAGTTGTGCGACGTCAACGAGTTGATAGACGTTTGAAAGCAATTGAAAGGTAATAACTATGAGCAGCATATTAGTGGAAATCGGGCTTCCTGATGTCCTCGTGCCGATAGTGACCTTTGTTCTGGGGATTTGCCTGGCAGCGATAGTCTACCAGATGGTATCCAGGGCGAGAACGAAAACCTTCGAACAGGATATGGAGCGCCAAATCGATGGCGCAAAAAGAGAAGCTGAAAACATAATCAAATCCGCACAGATAGATGCTGCAGCGGAGACCATCAAGAAAAAGGAAGAGTTTACAAAAGAGGCTAACCAGATACGCGGCGAGTTGCGAGAAATTGAAGCAAGGCTGACAAAGCGTGAAGATACTATCGACAGACAGGTTGAACAGCTTAGCCAGCGGGAAAAGGAATTAGGCAAACAGGAGAAAGAAGTCGAGAGAAGATTCGAAAACATCGGCAATAGAGAGAAAGAGCTGTCGGCTTTGCTGGCTCAGCAGAAGAACCAGTTGCTGAAGATTACAGCTATGAGCGTTGAAGAGGCGAAGGAGATGCTGCTTAAAAGGCTTGAAGATGAATGTGAGCATGAGATGTCTGCTTTAATTGCCCGCAAGCTCGAAGAAACGAATGAGACTGTCGATGAAAAGAGCCGTGAGGTTATCAGCACGGCCGTTCAGCGCTATGCTGCCGAGCATACATGCGAGGTCACCGTTTCGACAGTAGAGATTCCCAATGATGATATGAAGGGTCGAATCATCGGAAGGGAGGGGCGTAATATTAGAGCGTTTGAAAAAGCTACGGGTGTGGATGTAATTGTTGATGACACGCCCGGTATGATTGTTGTCAGCGGCTTTAGCCCTGTCAGGCGCGAGGTGGCACGTCTTTCTATGGAAAGGCTTATAAAGGATGGCCGCATACATCCGTCCCGCATCGAAGAGCTTGTTGCCCAGACGAAAAAAGATGTTAACCTTAAGGTACTGCAGCTTGGCAAAGATGCCGCTGTAGAGGCCAATGTCAGGGGCCTGAATAACAGGGTTCTCAGTTTGCTCGGTGCTCTTAATTACAGGACGAGTTACGGCCAGAACGTACTTCGACATAGTATTGAGGTTGCATTTTTGTCCCAGATTATGGCAGATGAGCTTGGGCTGGATGGTGCAATATCAAGACGTGCGGGACTTTTGCACGATATAGGAAAGGCCATCGACCATGAAGTTGAAGGCGGCCACGCTATCATAGGGGCGAACTTCCTGAAGCGATTTAATGAGTCGCCGGTTGTCTTAAACGCGGTCGCAGCTCATCACGGCGACGTGCCGCCTGAAAACCATTATGCACCTCTTGTGGCTGCTGCCGATGCTATCAGTGCCTCGCGGCCGGGCGTCAGAAGAGAAACTCTCGAAAGATATATCAAGAGGCTCGAACAGCTTGAAGAGATTGCAGGCAGCTTCGAAGGAGTTGACAATGCTTATGCCATCCAGGCAGGCAGGGAAATAAGAGTTATCGTTGACGCCAACAAGGTGAATGATGAGACGGCTTATAAAGTTGCAAGGGACATTGCAAATAAAATTGAAAGCGAGATGGCGTATCCGGGTGAGATACAGGTTACACTGCTCAGAGAGGTCCGGTGCGTTGAATACGCAAAATAATCGGTCTGAGTAAGTGTATCCTGAGCAGGCTATGGTTCGTGACCACAGGAAACAATTATGGAGCTTAAGGTTTTATGTATAGGTGACATTGTCGGTCGGCCGGGCAGGCGTATAGTAGCCGAAAAGCTAAAGGGCCTTATCAGAGAATCCGACATCGATTGTGTGATAGCAAATGCCGAGAATGCGGCGGGTGGTTCCGGCCTGACACCGCAGATTTACGGTAAATTGCTCAAATACGGAGTACATCTGGTAACTCTCGGTGACCATACATATCGTAAAAGGGACATCATAAAGGTCCTGGAGAGTGCTGATGATATAGTCCGTCCGGCAAACCTATCTGAGCTTGCCGCAGGCAAGGGCTTTGCCCGTTATAAGACGAGCAAAGGCCCGACTGTTACAATCATATCGCTGATAGGCAGAATTTTTATGAAGCCGGCAGACTGCCCCTATGGCGCGGTCGATAAGATACTCTCCAGGATTGGGCAGAATGATGACGTTGTTTTTGTTGATTTCCACGCCGAGGCTACAAGCGAAAAGATCGCTATGGGCTATCATCTTGATGGCAGAGTTGCCTGTCTTTTCGGTACGCATACGCATGTGGTGACGGCCGATGAAAGAGTCCTGCCCGGAGGCACTGCATATATCACCGATATTGGTATGACAGGGGCGCACGATTCGGTGATTGGCAGAGGGGCGGAAAGCGTTTTGAAATCGTTCAGAACGCGGATGCCATACCCGTATGAGGTTGCGACCGGCGATGTTAAAATTAATGCAATCCTTGTCACTGTGGATAGTGACACAAAAAAGTCGAAGCACATCGAACGTATAACGATAGATGCAGACTACGAAGAATCGACAAACTACGATAGCGACGACGGCAAGCCTGAATACTTCAATAACTTTTAGTTTGCCCGCCTCGGCGTCTCTCGACGCGAGTCGAGGCGACGGGCTCTTGGCGTCAGGTGTTTCTGTGACCGGATAGCAAAGGTCGAACCTGCCAGTAGAACTATGCCGAAAACCCATTGAAAGATGGTTAGCGATTCGCCAAAGATTCTGCTGGAAAGCAAAAAGACAATAAACGGAATTATAAGAAGCGACAGGGACGGGACGATGGCACCAATTCTTTTAATTGCGAAATAATAAAGCACGTGGCTGAGTGCTATGCTTAATAAAGAGGATACGATTATATACACCCAGGGTTTTAGTCCGAGAGCCGCACAATCTTTTATGTCACTGAAGACAAGAGCGAGCACAAACAGGCCTGCTACTGTATAAATGCTTATTACCGAGAAGCCGTAACGGCTATCGATATTTTTGAAGGCAATTTTTACACTTACTGTATAAACGCCCCACATCATTGCGGCGGACAGCGTTATTATTATCCCAAGCATGGTGGTCTTTGAGTTGAAACCTTCCTCGCGAAAGATTATTACGCCAAGAACGCCGGCTGTTGAAAGGGCTGCACCGGCCCAGAAGCGTTTGCTTTTAAGCAGCGGCCTTTCTTCGGGGAAGAGTATGAGCGAAAAGACGGCAATCCATATCACGGTTGTTTTTATTATCAGGTTCATAAAGGTAGGGTCTATGAAATAGAAAGCACCAGCCCAGCAGCTTTGCATAATGACATTTGCGCAGGCGGGCAGCAAAGCCCGGCGCCAGATGCATTTATCGATAAGGCCTCTTTTGCGGGCTGATAAAAGGAAAGGAAGCCAGAACAAACAAGAGACAGCATATCTGAGCAGATTTTGTATCCAAACGTCGGTATATTTTGTCAGCAGTTTGATAAAAATCGGGCCTGTTGACCAGCATAGAACGATTCCGAGGCAGGCGAGGGTTGCGGGGACATCAATTTTTCTATAATTTTGAGTATTCATACAGCCATACCCCAGAAATGTTTATTAAAGGAATGGATTCGTTGCCTTTTCGCGGCCTATGGTTGTAACCGGACCATGTCCTGGATAGACGATTGTTTCTGCCGGCAGCGTTAATAGATTTTTTTTGATGCTCTGTATTAATTGTTGCATACTACCTCCCGGGAAGTCTGTCCTTCCGACCGAATCGGAAAACAAACTATCACCTGAAAATAATATTCGGTCTTTTTCTGAATACAGGCAGATGCCACCGGGTGTATGTCCGGGTGTATGGACGACCTTAAGTGTGATACCTGCCTGCTCGATTAGCTGTCCATCGGTTAAGATATGATTCGCCGCAGTCGTTGTAAAACTAACGCCCATTAATTCCGACAGATTTTTCTTTTCACCTGTCAGCATTTGAGCGTCCTGTTTGTGGATATATACCTTTAGGTCGGGGTAGTGCGACCGCAACCGTTCCAGGCCGGCAATGTGGTCGATGTGGCCGTGCGTCAGGATAATGACCTGGGGATTTAGTTGTTCAGCTTCAAGAAAATTGATAATTTTGTCTGCGTCGAGGCCGGCGTCGATTAATAGACAGTCCGCGGCAGTCTTGCTTCTGCGAATTATATAGCAGTTTGTCTGGAATTCACCTAAGATTAAATGCTCGATTTCCATCTCAGTATTGCTCTGAAATAAACGAGCCTAACAAAAACAGCGATTAGAGTCAACTTAGTTTGGGCTTGACCGAGACGGAAAAGGCCATTACTATGCTGCGGAAAAAATTATCTGCATTTTTAGCTTATAGACGAGAGACTGGTTTGCCGATTAGAGCTTGAGCGGCTTGGGTCGAGGTTGTTTTGATATTTTAGGGCTGATATTATGATCGAGCTTTCACGACAGAGAAAGGCTCATAACTTATTTAAAAGGTATGAGGGCAATCCGATACTGACTCCGGAGATTTGGCCTTATCCAGCCAATGCTGTTTTTAATCCTGCGGCGGCCAAACTTGATTCGGAGACTTTGCTGCTCGTTCGGGTTGAGGATATGCGCGGATTTTCGCATCTGACGGTTGCCCGCAGTGCGGACGGCTTTACAAACTGGCAAATCGACCGTGCACCGACTCTTGAGGCAGACCAGGTCTCCAGAGAAGAGAAATGGGGTTTGGAGGACCCTCGCATTGTTTGGCTCGAAGAGCAGCAGCAATATGCCATCACGTATACCTCATTCAGCGAGGGCGGGCCTGTAGTCTCGCTGGCGATTACGAAGAATTTTAAGAATTTCGCCCGTCTCGGAGCACTGCTGCCTCCCGAGGATAAGGACGCCTGTCTTTTTCCCCGCAGGTTCAGGGGCCGGTTTGCTTTGATACATCGTCCTATTGTGCGCGGTGAGGCTCATATGTGGCTGAGTTTCTCTCCCGACCTGAAGCATTGGGGTGACCACCGGACGCTGGTCAAAACGAGGACCGCATACTGGGATTGTCACCGTGTAGGTTTGGCCTGCCAGCCTATTGAAACGCCGCTCGGCTGGCTGATACTTTATCACGGCGTAAGGGTGACAACTGCCGGTGCAATTTATCGTCTTGGTCTTTGTCTGTTAGATATAGAAGAGCCCTGGAAGATGCTTAGAAGAAGCGACGAATGGATTCTTGGGCCGTTGGCGCCCTACGAGCGGATTGGCGATGTTTCTGATGTTATATTTCCTTCCGGTGCTATTGTCGACGAGGAAAAAAACAGGCTGAACCTGTATTACGGTGCCGCTGATTCCACTATTGCTATGGCAACGGCGAACTTAAAAGAGCTTTACGAATATATTAAGGCTTGTCCGGAGGCTGAAGAATAAGGCCCGCCTCGCCGAGACCGGCGAGTCGAGGCTGGTTTGCTGCCAACCCGCCTCGCGGCGAGGCAGCAGCTGATTATAGAAGCTGCCCACTGCCTTGTTAGGCAATTTATACCGCAATTTTATAATGAAACCACGGCCATCCTGGTCGTGGCAACACGGGTTTGAAGCCCGTGTTATATACCGGAGCTGCCCTGAATAAGGGGGTGATTTTTACCGGCAGTTTTTGTGATTTTAGCCTGTTCACTTGATTGTTTTGCAGATTTCCCGTCCTTATAGCGAGATTAAGAGTATTTTTGGCTTATTATGCGCGGAAGAGGCTCCGATATCATATTTTAAAAGTGCGGGTTTGCTTTTGGCTTGAGAATGTATATAATGTTGAAAGTTTTTTATGCAGATTGAATTGTAATAAGTATAGGGAAACTGGATTATGGCAGAGAGAAAACTGTTTATAATGACAATAACCATTGCAGGTATTTTGTTTCTATTGTCAGCGGTTTCGGCGGACACCTGGCAGCTTGCCGAGGACGGGCAATTCCAGTCGATCGAGCAGCGGGACAAGTTTAATCAAGCTGTCGCCGGGCTTAAGCAGCTCGCAGAGCAGGGAGATATTGAGCAGTTTCAGAACGCTCTGGACGGGCTGTATAAAGATTTTCCTGAAGTAGCCGGAACTGAGCTGGATGCTTTTATGGAGGCGGAATTGTTTTTTTGTGAGGGTAACTTTGAAAAAGCGTTCAGGACCTACGATGTGTTTCTTAACAGGTTCGGTGAAAGCAACCTTTATGAGGCTGCGCTTGAAAGGCAGTTTGCTATAGGCGGTGCCTATCTTCAGGGCAGGAAGAAGAAGGTACTGCGTTTGTTTAAGATTCGAGGCTATGCCGAGGGCGCCAAGATTATGGAGAGAATTGCAGACCGTGCCGGTGATTCGCCGGTGGCACAGAGGGCCCTTAAGGCCGTCGCCCAGAGTTATGAAAATAGAAAGAAGTATGAGCAGGCGTACATGCAATGGTCGATTATTTCATCTCGCTGGCCGACCGGGGCAATAGGAAAAGAGGCTCTGCTCGGTATGGCAGAGTCCAAACACGCTGCCTATAGAGGGCCTCGGTTCGACAACTCAAGTTTGAAAGGTGCAAAAAGCTATTACGAAAGATTCAAGCTGCTATATCCGGAGGACGCAAAAGAGCTTGAGATTGATAAGAGGCTTGATTTAATCGAGGAACAGCTTGCATATAAGAAGTTTCATATAGGTAAGTATTACCAGAGAACCAGCGACGGACGAGCCGACGCCAATCAGCCTAATCCTATCGATATCTATTACAACGCTGTTCTTAAAAACTGGCCTAAAAGCGTAGCGGCAAAAATGACAGAAGAAGCTATGCAAAGTGAAAAAGAAACCGAAGGTAAGGTGAAAGAATGAAAGAGAAGAAACGGTATAAATATGTAAGGTATTTTTATTGTTTTGTTTTGGTGTTTTTATTGGCTGTGTTGAGCGGCGGTTTTTACGGATGCTCAAGCCTGAGCAGTTACAGCAATGAATCGCTGTATCCGCAGAATGTAGAAACCGTTTGTCTGGAGATGTTTGAAAACGAGAGCTTCCGAAGGGGCGTTGAATATGAGCTTTCAGATGCTCTTGCCAAGCGTATAGAAGCTCAGACTCCTTATAAAATAGTATCGAGTCTTGACAGGGCTGACACGGTAATAAGCGGCAAAATAGCTTCTGTTACCACGTCCGTGCTGACGGTGGAGAGGCAGACCGGCCGGGCGCTCGAAAAAGAAGTAGGGGTTGTAGCTGTGGTTAACTGGAAAAATTTGAGAACCGGCGAGTTGCTCATAGACAATGTTTCTGTCGACGCAGCCGCAAGTTTCTCGGAGTGGCAGAACCAGAGCTTTGATTATGCCTCAACGCTGGCGGCAAACAAACTGGCGCAGAGGATCGTAGAGCAAATGGAGAAAAAGTGGTAGGAAGCCGGTTTCTATAGCAAATCCGGACTTGTGGCAGGGAGAGATTCGAAAAATATATAAGATGAGTAACAATCAAGACAGAAGACAGACACAAATGCCTGAAGGTCAGCGCAGCGGCAAAAGACCAACGATGCCGGCTTACAGGCCAAGTCCGTTCAGGTGGCTGTTAATTGCGGTTTTACTGTTCGCCGCGATGATGACAGTAAAGTCGATGCTGGTCAGGCAGGTTGTCTCATGGGATGAGTTCAAAAGTTTCGTCAAGGAAGGTCAGGTTGAAAGCGTAATTATAAAAGAAAACGAGGTCGTAGGAAAGTTTACGCCGGAGGCTCTTGAAAAGAACACCGAATACAGTAAACCAACTTTTGTTGTGTATTACAGCTCGGATGTGGGTGAGAGGCTTGAGGAGCTGCTGGATGAGAATGCGGTAAAAATTGAATACGAGAAGCCGAAGACCTGGCTTATAAACCTCGTGGGGATGTTCCTGCCGATAATCATTTTCGTGGGTATTCTGTACTTTCTTTTTGCCCGTAATCTTCGGGGCGGCGCCGGCGGGATGTTAATGAGCTTCGGACGCAGCAAACACCGTCTGCAGACGAAAGACAAACTCAAAGTGACATTTGAGGACGTCGCAGGAATCGAGGAAGCCAAGGAAGAGGTGGCTGAGATAATCGAATTTTTGAAGAATCCGAAAAAGTTTCAGCGTCTGGGCGGCAGAATTCCGAGGGGTGTATTACTTATCGGCCCTCCCGGGTGCGGCAAAACACTGCTTGCAAAGGCTATTGCCGGCGAGGCTGATGTTCCTTTCTTCAGCATCTCGGGAAGCGACTTTGTGGAGATGTTCGTCGGCGTGGGAGCTTCGAGGGTGCGGGATTTATTCAAACAGGCCAAGGACAACTCTCCCTGTATTATCTTTCTCGATGAGATAGACGCCATCGGCAGAAAACGCGGTACAAGCATTATCGGCGGCGGACACGATGAAAGGGAACAAACGTTAAATGCTATCCTTGTGGAGATGGACGGCTTCGAGACCAATGACCAGGTAATTGTCGTGGCGGCAACGAACAGGTCTGATATTCTCGATACTGCTCTGACCAGGCCGGGAAGATTCGACAGGCAAGTTGTTGTCCCCCTGCCCGATTTGAAAGGGAGGATGGAGATTCTCAGGGTGCATGCTAAAAAGGTCATCCTCGGACCTGATGCGGACCTTGAAAAACTTGCGAGAGGCACACCTATGTTCAGCGGAGCAGACCTTGCGGCAATCATCAATGAAGCTGCGCTCGGAGCGACTATGGCAGAGAAGGAAAATGTTGAGATGGCAGACTTAGAGGAGGCTCGTGATAAGGTGCGCTGGGGCAGGGCTAAAAAGAGCAGAGTAATCGACCAGAAAGAAAGGGAAGTGACAGCTTATCACGAGGCCGGACATACCCTCGTTCAGTCCCTGCTCAAGGACGCTGACCCTTTGCATAAGGTGAGTATTATTCCCCGCGGGCCTATGGGTGGTGCGACTTTTGCGCTGCCTGAAAAGGACAGGACGATTTTTACGAAAAAGTATTGCATGGCCCTTATGCAGGTTTGTTTTGGCGGTCGGATTGCCGAGGAGATGTTCTGTGACGATATTTCGAGCGGTGCTCAGATGGATATTCAGCGTTCAACGGAAATTGCAAAACAGATGTTGCTGGCATGGGGTATGAGTGACAAACTCGGTCTAATCAATTACGGCCCGGAGACCGATTCGCGCAATATGGTGTTCGTTATGCCCGGTGAAAAAGAATATTCTGAAAATACTGCCCAGCAGATTGATGAGGAGATTAGAAGGATAACAGGGCAGGCCTACGAAAGTGCGAAGAAGTTAATCGAAGAGAACAAGGACAAGCTCGACCGCATAGCAAAGGCCCTGCTCAAATATGAAACACTCGATGCTGCCGATGTGAAAGCGATTATCGAAGGCCGTGAGCTCGGAAAGCCTACCGTTGCCGACCTGTTGGCGGCTGAAAAAGAAAAAGTCGAACAACAAGAGGCAGAAAAGAAAGAGCCGAGAAAAAAGCGCAAAAGCAGTTAGCTTTTACGGTTAAATTCTGTTTGTCGTTCACGGATAGTCAATAGTCATTAATCTTTTAGAGGCCTGATAATGCAAAAGGAAATTGCCCTTGCTTTATTGCTGTTGCTCGGCCTTTCTTTCTCTTCACCCGCTGGTGAAATTAGGACGGATAATGTAGTTATCACGGTAAGAAGTCAGTATGATTCTGTTCGTCCCGAGAGCAAATCCGCTCTGGCTGTTGATTTTCAGCTTGCCGAAGACTGGCATTTCTATGCTTCTGATGTCACTAAGATTGCATTAAAGGCGTCTTCGGAGGATTATATTGTTTTTTCAGAGCCGGTGTTTCCGCCATCGCAGATGTATGAGTTTGAGCTTGCAGGTCAAAAGCAGCAGATACCTGTTTATAGCAATAGCTTTACTGTTTATCTGCCGTTCGAGGTAGGTGATGTTTCTGTCGGTGCCGGCGAAAGTGTGGATACTGAATTCGAGATTGATATCGAAGGTGCGATGTGCTCCGGCTCGACGTGCATAATGCCGGAATTTGAACCATTGAAGGGGACAATAAAAATTGCTGCTGAGGCGCAAATGACCAAGCCAGCGTTCGAATTGTCTGAATCCGCGTGGTCAAAACCTGAACAGGAAAAAACTGCAGGGTGGATGGATTACTCGGTCTGGGTAGCTTTGCCGCTGGCGTTTTTGGCCGGCTTGATTTTGAATATTATGCCCTGTGTTTTGCCGGTGATACCTCTTAAGGTTCTCAGTATTTTCGAGCAGGCAAAGCACAGCAAGGCGCGGTGTGTTGCGATGGGGCTGGCTTTCTGTTTTGGGATAATTTTATTTTTTGCCGGCATTGCTGCTGTTAATATTATTCTCAAAGTAGGTTATCAGCAGGCTTTTCAATGGGGAGACCATTTTAGGAATCCGGTTTTTCTTACAGGGATGTCACTTTTGATGGTTGTGCTTGCAATGTTTCTTTTCGGTACAGTTCCATTCATAGTTCCGTCTTCGATAGCCGGCAAATCCGGTTCAGGCAAAGGTCTGACAGGCTCGGTTGGTATGGGTTTTCTTGCTGCTATTCTCAGCACACCTTGCAGTTTTGCGATATTGACGGCAGCATTTGCGTGGGCACAGACACAAAAGCTTCTGTTGTCAACGACAGCAATAATGCTTATCGGCATCGGGATGGCAGCGCCTTATGCGGTGCTGGCATCGATGCCGTCGCTTTTAAGATATTTGCCAAAACCTGGGCGCTGGATGGAGCTGTTCAAGCAAACTATGGGTTTTGTTCTTTTGTTGGTGGCGGCCTGGCTCTTGCTTGCTTTACCGAGTGAAAGAGTCGGCGGCGTCTTATATTTTAGCCTGATTCTGGCATTTTGTCTTTGGATGTGGGGCGGCTGGGTCACTTTGACAACACCGAAGATAAAAAAATATATTATAAGAGCAATTGCTGTAGTGATTGTTGTCTTGTCTGCTTTTGCCTTGCTTAGGCCGTCGAAAACGCTTATTGACTGGCAGGAGTATAATCCTGTTTTGGTTAAGAATGCGATTGGAAAAAACAGGCCTGTATTGATTAAGTTCACAGCCGACTGGTGCCTGACTTGTAAGGCGTTGGAATTGACGACTTATTCAAGTAAGAAAATAGCTCAACTTATAAAGGAAAAAAATGTTTTACCGATAAAAGCTAATACTACAGAAAGAGACAGTCAGGCGGCAATTGACCTTAAGAATGTTTATAATGAGCCGGGTGTGCCGGTTTCTATTTTGTATATCCCCGGTCAGGCTGAGCCTGAGAGGATGCACGGATTTGAAATTAGAAGATTACAAGGGCTTTTAAGAAATCTTGCTGATGTGGAGCAGGCAAGTGACGAAGAAGGCGAAGGTTAAACAAACGAGCAAAAAAGCAGCGGGAAAGAGTTCGGCAGCCGACGATAAGTTTAAGACCAAGGCTGCTGAGAGGGTCGGAAATATTTTTCCCATTCTCAAAAAAACGTATCCCGAAGCAAAAATTGCATTGAAATTTACAAATCCACTTGAGCTTCTGATAGCAACAATTCTTTCCGCTCAGTGTACCGATGTACGGGTGAATATGGTAACAAAAGAAGTTTTCAAGAAATACAGGTCTGCGAAAGACTGGGCAAAGGCTGATATAAAAGAGATTGAAAATGACATCAGGAGCACCGGTTTCTATCATAACAAAGCGGTAAATATCAAAGCTGCCTGCGGGGATATTGTTGAACGTTTCGACAGCAAGGTGCCGGGTTCGATGGAGGAGCTTGTCAGTCTTGCGGGTGTCGGCAGGAAGACAGCAAACGTGGTTTTGGGCGGCGCTTTCGGAAGGCCGGCTATAACCTGCGATACCCATGTTATTCGTCTTTCGAGGAGACTGCAGCTTTCAAAAAATTCGGATGCTGTGAAGCTGGAGTTCGATTTGGCCGAAATAGTACCGAGGAAGGACTGGACGATGTTCAGCAATTTGCTTATCTTTCACGGCCGGAACATTTGCAAGGCCAGAAAGCCCGATTGCGAAAATTGTCCTGTTGCGAGATATTGTCTTTCGGCACATGAGCCGAGCTTGTGGTAATTTGTTGTGAAAGGAAGGTAACTATGGTTGATGTTGGCAGCAGAGCCGTTGAGGACCTTTGGCGACTTTTCAGGATAATGGCTGAATTTACCGAAGGTTTCCAGGAGCTTTCTACTGTAGGACCGGCTGTTTCGATTTTTGGCTCGTCACGGGCACGGCCGGCCGATAGATATTATAAGCTTGCGGAGAGAACGGCATCGATGTTAGTAGAGGCCGGCTTTGCGGTGATAACCGGCGGCGGGCCGGGAATTATGAAGGCTGCAAATAAAGGTGCACTTGAGGCGGGAGGGACAAGTATCGGCCTTAATATAGAGCTGCCCCACGAGCAGATGCCTAATGATT
>CAYNDE010000002.1:0-1115 GCA_964395535.1 uncultured Pirellulales bacterium | reverse complement strand
ATACAAACCCTTAAGCAGGCATCATTCCCGGTTATTTTGATGGGCTCGGAATACTGGGATGGACTTCTGCGATGGATGAAAGATAAGATGCTCAGCGAAAATAAATATATCTCACCTGACGACCTTCAGGTGTTTACGGTGGTTGACAATGCTGAAGATGCTACAAAGATTATTGTCGACTTTAGAAAAGCAGAAGGCCCTATTGGTATCACTTTACCCGAGGGAATGAAAAAGTAATCTTCTTCGGGAATTTGCTTAATCGCAAATACGGAAGAACAAAGCCTAAACCGCTAATCCTTATTTTCTGCTGCGCTTTTTTCTATAATCTCCAGGGCACAATTCAGGTGACTGAGCAAATAATCCTTTTTTGGTCCGCCGAGATGCTCCCAGGGCAGCAACTCGTCGGTTGCAAACTGTCTTTGTGCTTCTTTGTCGAGGTCCAGGCCGAATTCCGCAAAGGCTTTCTGCCAAATCTGATAGTTGAAACACTCATCCCACAAATCGAACTTCGCTCCATCCGAGAACGCTTTTTCAATAATCTTGCTGAGTCTTCTGTCACCTCTACCGATTGCAGATTCAAGCACACTTCGATTGATATCGTGAAACTTAAAGTTGACAAATTTTGCTCGCAGCCTTTTTTTCTCATCAAGTATCAATTGTTTCGCATTCTCGAAGTATTCCTTTTCTTTCTGCCCGAGCCAGCCGAACGGCGTATGGGCCTTCGGCACGAACCAGCTCACGGCGGCATTTATCTGGCCAGCTCTGCCTTTAATGTCTTTTCTTAACATAGCCAGCTCAAAACAAAGCTGAACGATTTTTTTTACGTCTTCCTCGCTTTCTCCCGGCAGCCCTGCCATAAAGTATAATTTTATCTGTCCCCATCCTGCCTGCCAGGCGGCATTCACGGCGGCAAATAAATCCTCGTCTTTCAGGGGCTTGTTGATAATCTGTCTTAACCTTTCGCTGGCTGCCTCAACGGCAATTGTGATGCCTCCTTTTCTGACTGATGTCAGAAGTTTTGGCAGAAGCTTTAGCTGCTGGTCCACGCGAAGGCTCGGCAGTGACAGGCCGACGTGTTTTTCCTCGAAATATGACTGAAGCACATCAACAAGCTG
>CAYNDE010000001.1:0-44342 GCA_964395535.1 uncultured Pirellulales bacterium | reverse complement strand
TTAGTTGAGGTGTTTATTAAAATGAAACCGGTAAAGTACACGAGATATATTGCAGTTGCTTTCAGAGTTGCGGTTACGATTCTGCTTTTTTGGTTTATAGTGACATTTGTCCAGGTGCTTACTTTTCAAACGGCGTATTTGTTTGTGGGTGAGGATACAGATGAATGGGAAGACATATTTAAGGGTTTGCAGTGGAGAGAGCATCGCAGCAGTAAAGAAGTGCTGCCGGATGGTACGATTCATCTGGTTTACACTGCGGAGCACAGCCGACTCAGGCCGGGCTATAACGAGCAGCAGATATTTGATGTGAACGGCAGTTTAATCTGGGAGGGTCTGGACAGAGATAAGCCTTTTGAGTATCTGCAGTGGGCAGAGCGTCCAAGTCGTTCTTTTTATGGCAATCAACTTTTATATATGCAGCAAATAGGTCCCGAGCTTTCAAGGCTGCTGGATATTCCTGTTAATTCTAATCTCAGGACTGAGGAAGTCTGGCGATATGATGTTGAAAGACAGATATTTACAGGTTATGGCCGTGAGGGGGATGTGCTTGGTTATATCGGTGCGGGTGGTTTTGCAATCAGCCGGCCCGAAGCTGTAGGGCTGGGCAGCCTTCAGCTTTTTAAGTTATGCGAGGGTACGGGAATAAATCCTGTTTTTCTGTGGCAGACGGATAACCGAATTTATGAAATAAATTTTGAAACGAGGCAGGTGAGAATTATTTTTGAGAGCCCCACAGGCAAAATAGGTGTGTTAAGATCGAATAACTGGAATATGAAGCGAACGGACGAACCGGCGGGTAATGTTGAATACAGGCCGATGATTTTCTGCAGGACAGAAGACAATATGTATTATTTGATAATGAGAAATCCGGAGCAGACGGTTGTTGTCGAAGCGTTCAAAAATGAAAATCCCGACAGCTACAGTCTGGATTCGACGGCTACGAATAAGGGCGTTTTTCTTTTGTGCCATAAGAATAGTTTTTTTCCGCCCCCTGGCATATCAGAAAAGGAGAAGGAACGGTATCGGAAGGAATACAGGCAGAAGCCGGAGCCGCGTTGCCTGGAATTTTACAGCGTTGGCGGTTCCGGCGACATTGAGCTGGTCAGCAGTTTTGACTGGATCAGGCCGGCAATTGATGAGTCTATGTGGCAGGCGAGAATTGATTCTTATGAAAGGTACAGAAAGATGACATCTTCAGTTTCGCCGCCTGCTTACGATTTGCTCTGGCGGTTTCTTGAGGATGATATGTTGCGATTAGCAAAAAGGCGTTTTGGAATCATTAGAGAGCTTGTCTGGATAACGGATGAAAACCAGGCGGATGGAAGTTTTATCAATTTATTTTCAGGTGCTCTAATGGTCTTGTTTGCTTTTTGGCACGGCTGGTCGAGAAGAACAGGATGGCCTCGATTTATATTCTGGCTTGTCTTTGTCGGGCTGTTTAATCTGGCAGGTCTTTTGACATACCTGGCACTAAATCACACAGTAGTTATTAAATGCCCGGTTTGCGGCAGGCGAAGGGGACTGGAAACAGAGAATTGCATTCGATGCGGAGCACAACTGCCCGTGCCTGAGAAAAGAGAGCTTGATTTGATATTGAGTACGTAGATTTAAAAAGAAGAGGGTGTAAGTTTAGCTTATACAAAAGGTTAAAGTTTTTTTGAGGTTTTACTGAACAAAATATTCAACGGCTCGTAATAAAGATTTAGAAATAATTCATCTTCCTCCGAAAGAATTTTGGCGGCTTCGAAGGCGAGGCCGCCTTTTTTTATTTGGTTTGAGAGCTTTTAATCCGCGGTTGCGCAGTCGTCAGCCTGCAATTGCATTTTCCAGCTTTGCGAGGATTGTTCTTGCCTTTGAGACCTTGTTTCCGGCAGGGCTGTTCCAGTGCAGATGCTCATTTTGCTTAATTTGGTCTTCTATTCTTTTACAGGCCAGCAGCACTGTCGCATGATTCTTATTGCCCATACATTTGCCTATTTCCGGGCTTGACATATTTGTATGCTTTCTTGCAAGGTACATGCTGAAATGTCTTGCAAGCGAAATGGTTCTGTCTTTTTTACTCGAGTGCAAATCGGCGGCTGTAATGCTGAAGAAGGCTGCAACGGCTGACTCGATATCAGAGATGTGGACAATTGGGTCTGTTCTGGATAAGTGCTCTGAAAGGATTTCTTTTGCAGCGTGCAGGTTTATTTTTTGATTTTGTAATGCGGAGAATGCAATTAGTTTCAGAACGGCGCCCTGCAATTCCCTGACGTTGGAACGGATGTTTTCGGCGATGTATCTGATTACACTTTCAGGGATGTGCAGGCGTCTGTGGAGAGCGAATTGTTTACATATCTGGCATCTCGTATTGAGGTCGGGATTTTCGATTTTTACGACCATTCCGGAGATGAAGCGATTTACGAGCTTATCCGAGAGCCGGCCTATCAATTTTGGATGTGCATCGGAGGCAAGGACGACCTGTTTTCCGGCGAGGTCGATGGAGTTGAAGGTGTGCAGGAACTCCTCCTGGCTGGAGAGTTTGCTGGCCAAGAAGTGAATGTCGTCGATGGCGAGCAAATCCGTTTGCCGCATTCGGCGTCTGAAAGCCTCCAGCTTTTTTGTCTTCAAGGCCAGCACGAACTGATTGACAAAATCTTCCGCTGACAGATACAGCCAATTAGTTCCGGGCCGGTTCTTCTGCACCGCGTTACAAATCCCTTGCAGCAGATGCGTCTTACCGACCCCATACCCTCCGTGGATAAACAGCGGATTAAATGATACCTTGTCGTTGTTGGCGACGGCCTTTGCGGTGTTGTAAGCCAGTTCGTTTGACGAGCCGACGACAAAGTTATCTAAATTTAATTTTAATTTTTCGTACTTGTCAGATTTTTTTTCTGCATACTGTGTTGCTTTGCCCTGCTGTTGATTTACTATTTTTTTCGCAGGCTCGAGCTGTATCTGTTTTCCTCTGCCGGCAAGTTCAGGGTCGATTGCGAAAGTTATTTTTAATTTTTCTTCTGTTACCCGCTCCACAGCCCGATTTATTTCTTTTGCAAAATGACTTTCAATCCAATTTGCTATAAACAGATTAGGAACACCAATCTTTACATATCCTTCTGCAATTGTAAGCCTGGTTGAATTCTCAAACCATATCCTGTACTTTTTTGCTCCTATTTCTTCAGCGATAGCCTTGTTAACAGCACTGACACGAGACTCGGCCTTACAGGATAAATCATCCGTGATTATGGTCTGCATTGAAACGCTCCTTGTTTCTAAAAACAGCTTTTTGATATTGTTCTCGTTGTTATTATTGGCCGGTCGCAAAACTATTCAATGCCTTTTTTCGGAATTTCTTTTCCACTTGTCGGAGGGTATTGTCGCAGTTGGATTTGCGCACAAAAAAAATTTGTTTTTCACAAGTTTTACACAGCCTAAATTGGGCCTGTGGAAAAGTTGTGGATTTGATTTGCAGTTTGTGCCGCGACGCTGTTTAACACAGTTAATCTTTTATGAGTATGGCTGCATAGCCGCCGTCGTAGTCGAAGCCTTGTGCCGATGGCAGGGTGAGATTTTCAGATTCGAGTTTGAAATTTTGGTTCTCCTTCAGAAAGTTTTTTATTAACTGATTATTTTCCTGACCTTGAATACTGCAGGTTGAATAACAAATTCTGCCACCTTTCTCTATTAGCTCTGCAGCCGTCTCGAGAAGTTTAAGTTGTGTTTGAGCGAGGCGGCTGACAGCTTTTTTTGAGATTCTGTAGCGCAGCTCGACTCTTTTTGCAAGCACGCCGGTGTTTGAGCAGGGTACATCGAGCAGTACGACGTCGAATTTTCCGGTTTTGTAAAGGATTTTTTGTAATTGGTCGAATTTGAATGTTCTTATGCTCTTTAATCTCAGCCTTTTAATATTTTCCTTAACAAGCTCAAGCCGTTTGCTGTCAATATCGGTTGCAAATATCTGGGCATTATCGTTTGTAAGTTCGGTGAGCTGTGTTGTTTTTGTGCCCGGTGCCGCGCAGAAATCGAGGATTTTCCAGTTTGCCTTCGGTGCGAGAAGCTTTATCGGTAGTGCTGCGGTTGTGTCCTGAACGCTGAAAAGGCCGTCAGCAAAACCGGCAAGTTCTGTTATATGTTTTGGTGATTTGACCCTTATCATCTCGTTGTCAATGATTTCAACATTTATGCGAGCCTTTGTTAACGTTTTAGCTAATTGTGTTGCGTTTATTTGAAGCGTATTCGGCCTTAAGTAAATTGAAGGTTTCCGGTTTGAGGCGAAGCAGATTTGCCGGGTTTTTTGCGGGCCGTATTCATTGAGCCATTCGGTAATCAACCATTTTGGCAGTGAAAATGCTTTGGCGAGAAAATCTTCCGGCTGCTTTTGTGTGTCCGGCAGCAAATCGGTGTCGAACTCACAGCCGAAGCCAGGGCTTTGGGGCAGCGTGAGTTGTGGTTTGGCGTCCGACAATTTGGTTTGTCTTTTTATTATATGGCTTAAGATTTTGCGAAGGACTGCATTTGCAAAAGCAGTTTGTTTTTTTCCTGCCATAGATTTTGTGTTTTCGACAGCTTCGTTGACTATTGCGTATTCGGCCGTGTTCGGGCAATAGATAAGTTCATATACGCCGATTCGTATGATGTTGAGGATTTGAGCCGGTATTCTTGTTGTAGGGCAGTTGGCGAATTTAGCAATAACCATATCGACGGCCTGACGGTTTCTTAATGTACCGTAAACAAGGTCGGTGGTCTGCTGAGTTCGGCCTGTTGGTGACATAATTTTGTCAAGGATGGTTTCAGCATAATTTGTTTTCGGGTCGAGTTGATTTAGTACGGTTGCTGCTGCGTAGCGGGCTGAGGATGTTAAAATTTTCTTAGCAGCTTTAGCCATAGGCTATTTTTCTACTTTAGTGAAAACGTCACCCGGCCGGCAGCCTCTGCCGTTAACAAAATCCCTGAAATTCATAAGCTTTCCGCCAGCCGGTTTTATTTTTGTAATTTTAAGGGCGTCTTGGCTGCAAATAATGTCCAGATTTTCATCAAGTGTGCCGGGTTGGAGATTTTGAGGATTGTTATGCGATATTGTTCTTGCATCGGCGATTATTGTGCGTTCAGATTTTTTTGTTTTTTCCGGAAAGTAATAAGCGGTTGCTCCCGGCCAGGGCCACAGGCCAAGAATTTTCCTTCTGATGGCTTCTGCAGGCTCTGCAAAATCGATAAAGGCATCGGTTTTTTTAAGTTTTGGTGCTCTTGTCGCTTCTGAATCGTCCTGAGGTTTATAAACGGCCTTGTCTGTTTCAATCAAAGAAAGGGTATCGAGCAGCAGAGGAGCGGCCATTTGGGCCAATCTGTCGTGAAGAGCTCCCGCTGATTCGTCGGGTGCGATATCGGTCGCTAATTGGTTTATGATTTGGCCGGCATCCATTTTTTCGGCGAGTGTGATAATACTGATACCGGTCTGTCTTTCGCCGTTTATTATCGCCCAGTTGATAGGAGCAGCGCCGCGGTATTTCGGCAGCAGCGATGCGTGAACATTTATCGCTTTTTTGGGGGCGATATTTATAAGTTTGTTATCGAGCTTCTGTCCGAAAGCGATCACGACGAGAATATCAGGTTTTGAAGCGGTGACTATCTCTATTATCTGCGGGCTGTTGACGTCTTCTGTTTCGATGAGCTTGAGCTGGTGTTGTTTTGCCCACGCGCTTACCGGTGTTGGTGTTGGCTTTCTTCCTCTGCCTGCCGGCTGAGGAGGCTGGGTTACGATTAGTTCAATTCCGTGGCTGGATTCTTCCAGTGCATTTAAGGATTCGATACCGAACTGGCCGCTGCCGAGATAGACGATTTTCATTTTTTATGGCTGCTGTTCTTCTGTAAGTTTTTTTAGTTTTCTTCGATTGGCTATTTTAGAAGCAGTTGACATTTTGTCAGCGATTGTTATGCCGCCGATATGGTCGTATTCGTGCTGCAGGCATCTCGCATACAGACCTTCTGCTTCTTCGGTGAACCGGTTTCCGTCAAGGTCAGTGGCTGTCACGGTGCATTTTTTGTACCTTCTTACCTTTGTGTATACGCCCGGGACGGACAGGCAGCCTTCTTCGGCTGCTTCGAGCCTTCCGCTGCAGGTTACTGTCGGGTTGATATATACTTTCACATTTTCTTTGGTTCCATCGAGAGAAATGATAAAGATTCGCAGCGGCACACCTGCCTGCGGACCTGCCAGGCCGATACCTTTGTTTTCGAGCATAATCTCAGTCATTTTCTCGGCGAGTTTGCGGATTGACTCGTCGATTTCTCTAACAGGTTCAGCCGGTTTGGCCAGCACATCGGTCGGGTAATGCGTAATTTTGCATTTCTCAATATCAGTCAATTTCTTTTTGCCTGTTATTTTCTCTATGAATAGTGTGCTGTAAATGACTCGCCAAGATACAGTTTTCTGACGGTCTCGTTCCGGACGATTTCGGCCGGGCTTCCTGAGCCTATGACCTTTCCATGGTCAATGATATAAGCCTTGCTGACAACCTCGAGTGTTCTTTCGACATTGTGGTCGGTTACGAGGATACTTACATCGGAAGCAACGAGATGACGGATTTGCTTCTGGATGTCTTCGACTGCGATTGGGTCCACGCCGCTAAACGGCTCGTCGAGCAATATTAGTGATGGCTCTGTTACCATAGCACGTGCGATTTCCAGCTTTCTTCGTTCACCTCCTGAGAGGAATCTTCCCTGGCTGTCGGCGACTTCTGTCAGTGCAAATCGCTCTATTAGCGCATCTGCCCTTTTCGTTCGTTCTTCTGACGTCAAAGACATAGTTTCAAGGATTGCGTGGAGGTTATCTCTTACGGACAGCCTTTGGAAGATGCTCGGTTCCTGTGACAGGTAGCCTATTCCGAGGCGGGCTCTTTTGTACATCGGCAGGGCTGTAATGTCATTGTCCTCGAATACGACCGAGCCGTCGTTGGGAGCAATCATACCCATAATCATTCTGAAGGTTGTTGTTTTTCCCGCCCCGTTTCTGCCGAGAAGTCCCACGATGGAGTTTCGAGCGATTGTGAGGGAGATTTCGTTGACGACCGTTCTGCCGGAATATTTTTTTACCAGCTTATGAGTTTCAAGAAGAGTAGAATTGTTCATTTTGTTGTACCTTTTATATTGTTCTTCAGCACTTTTTAGCAGGTATTATAACAATGTTCTGTCACAAAGCAAATAAATAGCGGCCGGCTTCGCTTTTTTATCAGAGTTTTTGCTTGAAACTCTTTTTACGACCGGCAGATAAATGTTCTGGCATTTTGCTTGATTTTTTGTTATTAAGTAAAACTTTGTAAATACATAAGATTGATACTTTTTAGGTATTGTGGTTTATGTTTGCTGTTATAAGCGATATACATTCCAATTTAGAAGCGTTGACTGCTGTTCTTGATGATATCGAGAAACACGGTATTGAGACTATTTACTGCCTTGGTGATGTTGTCGGATACGGGCCTAATCCCGGCGAATGCCTCGACTTGATAATTGAGAGGACTAAATGGTGCGTGCTGGGTAACCACGATTATGCGGTTTTTTATGAGCCGACGAACTTTAATTATGCGGCGGAGCAGGCGAGTTTCTGGACTCGCGAGGTAATGGAGGCGGCTGGGCCAAATGAGCAAAGCAGAAAGTGGTGGCGTTTTTTGGGGATACTTCCGATGCGCCGCAGCCTGCGGACTCGTCTTGGAGGACGGATTGTAACATTCGATTTTGTACACGCCTCGCCCCGCCGGCCTATTAATGAATACATCTTCCCCGATGATGTTTATACCAATCCCGTTAAGGTTCGTGTATTGTTCGACCGCGTCAGCCATATCTGTTTTGTCGGCCATACTCACGTGCCCGGCGTATTCTTAAACGAGCCTGACTTTTATCTGCCCGATGAGCTGAATAATGTATATCCTATAGTTGATGGTGAGAAAGCAATTATTAATATCGGCTCGGTGGGCCAGCCGAGAGACAAGGACTGGCGGGCAAGTTATGCCTATGTTGAGGAGGACAGGCTTCACTTTGTGAGGGTGGAGTATGATGTTGACAAGACTGTCGAGAAGATAAAAGCGGTAGAGCAGCTCGATGATTTTCACGCTGACCGTCTTAAAGAAGGCAGATGAAGGGCTGTTTGCTTCCGCCTGCCTGTTATTATGGATGTGTAAAAAGATAAATAGGATTTTATTGCTATGAGCGGTAAACTCGGTTTTACGACGTTTTTGTTTTTGATAGTGGCCGGCTTTGTTGTTTTTTGTGGTTTTTTAGTTGCCGATAGCGGTCTTTTCGAGGCCGACCTTTCACGGCAGAGAAGTTTAATATTTTTGCAGCAATCTACTATAACCGCAAACGACAGCGGAGAACCGAATACCGGAGCTCAGGAAGATTTGCCGGAACAGAAAGAGTCTGCTGTATCCTCGTTTGGGGCGTATAATAGTACCCCATACTCGGTTATTTTAGGCGCACAGGATCCTTGTACAGAAGACCCCGAGACCGGCTACAGGTATCAATTGGAACTTAGTGCAAAGGGGGCAGGGATAAGAAAAGTTACGTTCAGCAATGGTGGCGGTAAGGGATTTGATGACTGCGATTACAAAAATCCACAACCTCTGGTTCTGCTTTCCCCGCTGAAACTTAATGATGGAACCGAAATAATTACGATGGCAAACAGTACATTCGAGTTTGTCGAACACAAACAGCGTTTGGCACTGGATAAGCTTAACTGGAAATTTCTGGGGTTTGAAGAGGGTGAAGATGGTTCTACCGCAGCCGGTTTTGAGGCTGAGATTGTAAATAAATCAGACGGCAAGGCGGTTATAAAGCTGACGAAGACATATAAGATTGTCCGGGGAAGTTACCTTTTGGAGTGCGATATCGCGGTTGAAAATCTTGCCGAAGGTGACCAGGAGATTCAATTTAATATCAATGGCCCGATAGGCATCGACAG
Organism: uncultured Pirellulales bacterium; assembly: GCA_964395535.1. Classification (GTDB taxonomy): domain Bacteria; phylum Planctomycetota; class Phycisphaerae; order Sedimentisphaerales; family Anaerobacaceae; genus CAYLMG01. The sequence continues at coordinate 35,410 of CAYNDE010000001.1, read as the reverse complement.
GGAAGGCCGTCGCTCAGATATGAGAAACGTCGTAAGCGCATTCCTGGTCGATGATGGCAGGATTGTTTCGTCACGAAGAGACCTTGTAACCGGATTTCCTATGAATGTTTTCTCAGGAGGGGTTGACCTGAAGTCCACTACGACAAAGTATCACAATGCCGTGCAGTCCGGTGACGAGGCGCAGATTAGCGAGGCATATAAGAAGCTGCAAATAGGTTATAATTTGCCGACCAAGTATAAGAATCGGCCAATGTTATGGGCAGCGACGTCCAACAAATATTTTACTTCTATTGTAAGACCGGTTCCCCAGCAGGGTCAGCAATATTGTAAATGGCTGAGCGGCGGGACGTGCCAGTTCTATAATCCTGATGGAGACGATAAGGCTAAAAGCGGCGATGAGACGATAGGGATAAAACTGGCAAGTGCAGCAGAGCAGCTCAAGGCCGGCAGCTCAAAAAGTTATGGATTTCAACTTTACCTCGGGCCGAAGGATAAGAGACTTTTTGACAAGGACGAGCTTTATAAAAAGCTCGGCTTCTATAATGTTCTTACTTTGATGCCCTGCTGCTGCTGTCCTGCTGCGATAATCAGGCCGCTGGCGTTCGGTGTACTGGCGTTGATGGAATGGATGTACTACTTTATACCGAATTACGGTGTTGTGATAATTATCCTTGTGTTTGTTGTCAGGCTCTGTTTGCATCCCTTGACGAAAAAGGGGCAGGTCTCGATGAGCAAAATGAGCAAGCTTGCACCGAAGGTGGAACAGATAAAGAAAAAATACGCCAATGACAAGGCTGAGCTTAACAAGCAGATAATGGCACTTTATCGCGAGCAGGGTGCGTCACCTTTCACAGGAATGCTGCCGATGTTCATTCAGATGCCGATATGGATTGCTTTGTATAGCTCGATATTGGCAAGTGTCTCGCTTCGCGGCCAGCCGTTTTTGCCGTTCTGGATTACTGATTTGTCTGCTCCGGATGCGCTGTTCAGATTTTCGGCGGTGAGTATCCCTCTTTTAGGCAAGGTTGAATCCTTTAACCTGCTTCCGATTCTGATGGGAGTTGCGTTCTATCTGCAGCAGAAGCTTATGCCGAAGCAGGCAGCGGCAGCGACAAATCCGCAGATGGCCCAGCAGCAGAAGATAATGATGTTTATGATGCCGATACTGTTTCCACTTTTGCTTTATAATTCACCGTCGGGTTTGAATCTTTATATTATGTCGAGCGTATTTGCCGGTGTTGTTGAATCGTATTTTATTCGCAGGCATATTAAAGAAAAAGAAGAGGCCGAATCCGCAGGGCTGGTTTCGGCGACGAGCAAGACCGGCGGAAAGGTCAAAAAGAAAAAACCCAAGCCTTTCTTCAGGAATATGTAGTCATTTGTTATTGCTCCGGGTGCAAAGTTTTATGGCGATAATGTAAAAAAGATGTACGGACTGTCTGATACCATATCGGCGGTGAGTTCACCGACCACGGACGGCAAAGTTATAGTTCGATTGAGCGGGCCGGCGGCAATCGAAGAAGCGAGCAGAATTTTTGAGCCGTCTTTTCCAAAAACCCAGGCTGGTATAACAAAAGGATTTGTCTGCATCGATGATGAATTGAAAATCGAAGCCCGGCTTTATCTTTTTTTAGCTGGCCACTCATATACAGCGGAAGACGTCGTAGAGATTCATATATTTACCAATTCGTCTGTGACGCAAGCTGTTGTTTACAGGCTTATGGCGGGTGATGTTCGAATGGCCGGGCCGGGTGAGTTTACCGCCAGAGGCTATCTTAACGGCAGGATGGACCTGGCACAGGCTGAGGCGGTCAATGAGATTATCGTAAGCAGCAACAGGATTCAGCTTGCCGCTGCACAGAGGCTTTTAAGCGGTAGATTAGGGCAGGCCTTGCATAGAATCCGCTCACAGTTATTTGATTGTCTAAGTCTGATAGAGGCCGGCCTGGACTTCAGCGACCAGACAATAGAGTTTATCAGCAGAGACGATGCCGTCGGCAGACTCTCGCAAATCAAAAAGGAGCTTCAGCAGCTTTTAGACGCCTCTGTTAGTTATGAAGCGGTGATTGATTTGCCTTCGGTTGGAGTGGCAGGGGCACCGAATGCAGGAAAAAGTCTGCTTGTTAACATGCTGCTGGGCAAAAAACGCAGTATTGTCTCAAGGCAGCGTAAAACTACAAGGGATATTTTGACCAGCCAGTTGTCACTTGAGCAAAACAGGTGTGTGCTTTTCGACTGTGCGGGTTTGACCCGGGGCCTCGCCGCGAGGCGGGTAAGTGAAGCGGAGAATATTATCGATGAGCTCAGCCAGCAGGCGGCAATCGAAGCGCTGGAACACAGCGATGTGGTTGTGTTCTGCGTGGATTTATCAAAGCCAAAAGAAAAGCTGGCTGATGATATTTCCATCATAAAACTTGTAAGTCAGAAAAATCTTCTGGCCGTGGCGACAAAGTCGGATTTGCTTGAGCCGAGCCTGCTTGGGAGTCGTATCAAAGAACTTTGCAGAGAATTTGGCCTTGACTTTATCGCTACCAGTGCAAAAACTGGTTTTGGTATCGACAGATTGAAAAAGTCGATAGACAAAAAGCTGACAGGCTCGGCTGTTGCGGCAGGCCGTGGCGGCGTTGAGGCCGATACGAAAAGCTGGGTGGGATTAACTTCACGTCACAGACAATCGGTGACTGAGGCGATAGAAAGTCTCAGTCAGGCTATAGACGCCCTTAAAGAAGCTGGTGATGAGGTTGCAGCGATGCTCTTGCGGTCGGCATATCAATCGATAAGTGATATTGAGCAGCAGGATATCGATGAGCAGATTCTGGAGAATATTTTCAGCCGGTTCTGCATAGGCAAATAAAGAGCCGGCCCCTGTAAGGACCGGCTGTAAAAATTGTATGGTTATCAGGTAATTTCTCAATTACTTGTCTTTGGCTTCGAATTCAGCATCGATTACGTCGTCGCCGCCTTTTCTTTTGACTTCTCCTTCCGGTGGAGGCTGAGTCTTTTCCTGCTGGTCGGCTGAGGCTGCCGCCTGTTTTTTAGCGGCTTCTTCATAGAGCTTTTTGCCGAGTTCCTGTGTGGCGTTCGAGAGGTTTTCGATGGCTTTTTTGATTGCATCCGCATCTTCGCCTTTCGCGGCCTCTTTCAGGTTGTTGATGGCGTTTTCGATGTTACTGCGGGTATCAGCTGGTACCTTATCACCGTGCTCTTTAAGGGTTTTTTCAGTTGAGTATATTATCTGGTCAGCCTGGTTCTTTAGGTCAACGACTTCTCTTTTCTTTTTGTCTTCTTCGGCGTGGGACTCAGCCTCTTTTTTCATTTTCTCTATTTCCGGCTCGCTCAGTCCCGAGCTGGATTTGATTTCGATGGACTGCTGTTTACCTGTCCCCAGGTCCTTTGCGGAGACATTGAGGATTCCATTGGCATCGATGTCAAAGGCCACTTCGATTTGCGGTATTCCTCTTGGTGCAGGCGGGATGTCGGTAAGCTGGAACCTGCCCAGCGTCCGGTTGTCCTTTGCGAATTCACGTTCACCCTGCAGTACGTGGATATCGACGGTTGTCTGACTATCTGCGGCTGTTGAGAATACCTCCTTTTTGCTTGTCGGTATGGTTGTGTTACGTTCGATGAGTCTTGTCATAACTCCACCTAAGGTTTCAACGCCGAGCGATAATGGAGTAACGTCGAGCAGCAGAATGTCTTTAACACCAGCATCGCCGGCGAGCACCGCGCCCTGTATGGCAGCTCCGAGGGCAACAACTTCGTCCGGGTTAATGCTTTTGTTCGGTTCTTTGCCGAATATTGACTTTACGATTTCCTGGACCTTCGGGATTCTTGTTGAGCCGCCGACAAGAAGAGTCTCCTGAATGCTCGAAGGCTCAAGTTTCGCATCTTCGAGCGCCTTATGGCAGGGGCCCTTAAGTCTTTCGAAGACAGGTTCTGCGAGGGCTTCGAATTTGCTGCGTGTGATTGTAATCTGAAGGTGTTTCGGCCCTTTGGCATCGGCTGTGATAAAGGGCAGATTCACCGTAGCTTCCATCTGGGTACTGAGCTCGCATTTCGCCTTTTCGGCAGCTTCTTTGAGCCTTTGATGGGCCATCGGGTCGCCTCTGAGGTCGATACCTTCGGTTTTTTTGAACTCGTCCGCCAGGTAGTTAATCAGCAGTTCGTCGAGGTCGTCGCCGCCGAGATGGGTGTCGCCGTTGGTACTGAGGACTTCGAAAACATTGTCGCCAATATCGAGGATTGAAATGTCGAATGTTCCGCCGCCGAAATCGAAGACTGCTACTTTCTCATTTTTCTTTTTCTCCAGGCCGTATGCGAGAGCTGCAGCGGTCGGCTCATTTATGATTCTCTCGACCTTCAGGCCTGCAATTTGTCCGGCGTCTTTTGTTGCCTGCCGCTGAGAGTCGTTAAAGTATGCCGGGACGGTAATCACAGCCTGCTCGACTTTTTCGCCGAGATAATCCTCAGCGGTTTTTTTCAAATCCTGCAGTATCATAGCGGAGATTTCCGGCGGTGTATATTCATTGCCCCGGACGCCTACCTTTACCAGCTCGTTCGGCCCGCCGACTATTTTATAGGGCACGATTTTTTCTTCCGAGGATACTTCATTGTGGCGTCTGCCCATAAATCTCTTGATAGAGAAGACGGTATTTTCCGGATTCGTTACCTGCTGATGGCGCGCAATCTGACCGACCAGCCTCTCAGATTTATCCGTGAAGCCGACAACCGATGGTGTAAGACGCGAGCCGGAAGAGTTGATAAGTACCTTTGGTGAGGAGCCTTCCATCAAGGCAACGACGGAGTTTGTTGTACCTAAATCTATTCCAATTATTTTAGCCATAATTAATTCCTTTCGCATATAAGGGTCAGTACTAAATTCCTTCTAAAAGATGTGCAAAAGCTGTGCCAGTTACAACTTCCGGAAATTATAAGCAGGATAAGCTCTTGTTTTTAAGGGACTTAGCTTTTGGATGGTACTTTTAGGATTGTTTTCGCACCTTATTTTATGCCATTTTGGCAGATGGAACTGGGTTTATTGATTCAAGCTCTGGCGTATTATATTTGCACGGAGGACATCTCTGTGGGTCGGGTCAAGGGCTTTGCCGTAGTTTATCTGCAGATGAGCGGGCAGTGTCAGCATAAACAGCCGATTAATCGTAGTAATTGAGATTTTCGCCGACTCACCGGTTCGCTTTGCCTGGGCCTTGAGATTGCAGAGCTGCTCAATGGCAGGTGTTGATGCTCCCATATACTCGTGCATATTCAGGCCGAGACGCAGATGGCTTAGCAGCAGCAGTGCTTCCTGTGAGCTTATCAGCTTGGCGCTTCTGAGCAGTGCGGTTGCACGGGAGATTTTGTCATCGAGCATTTCGGCATCTTTTTCGAGCAGTTTTTTTCGCGCTTCGGTTTCGTATTCGACGATTTCCGGTATGATTACTTTCTCGAATTCGGAAATGATTTGCGTTTCGGAGATACCGAGAGTTGCCTGGTTTGAGATTTGATAGAAATCGCCGGCGGCTTCTGAACCTTCTCCGAACAGGCCTCTAACAGCAAGGTTCATATCCTTTGTGGCGTTTAAGAACTTTTTTATCTGGCCTGTTATCTTCAGGGCGGGCAAATGCAGCATAACAGAAACCCTTATGCCGGTTCCGACATTTGTCGGACAGGCGGTCAGGTATCCGAATCTTGGACTGAAAGCGTATTCGACATTTTGCTCTATCATATTGTCGATGTTATTGATTATCTCGGCGCACTTGCCGAGCTGCAGTCCGCCTTTCAGGACCTGGATTCGCAGGTGGTCTTCTTCGTTTATCATAGCTGTAAAGGACTCGCTGTTTGCTATGATGACACCTCTGGGACCTTTGCCGTAGGCGTGGTGCCGGCTTATCAGATGTCTTTCGATAAGGAAGTTTTTGTCGAGTTCCGGCGCCTGGTCGATGCTTATGTAAAAGACTTTTTGGCCGAGGTCGAGTGATGTAAGTACGTCTTTGAGTTTTTCGAGTATTTGGGTTTTTTCCTCGGTTGAGCAACGGCTCAAGAATTTGAAGCCGGCCAGATTTCTCGCCAGGCGTATTCTTGATGAAATAACAATATCGCAGGAAGGGCCTTTGCCGCTGAACCATTCGTTTATGTTGTTGCTTATCTCAGTCAGTTTCATAGTGACTAATTGATTTTTTCCTTTATTGTTTTGGCTTTTCTGTTTTCTCTATCTGGTCTCTTAATTTTGCAGCCTGTTCGTAATTTTCTGCTTTGACGGCCTCATCGAGCTGTTTTTTCAGGTTAAGCAGCTTGATTTGTTTTTTCGCATCGGCAGGTGCCCTTGACGGGACCTTGCCGCAGTGTACGGTTTTACCGTTTTGGACGTTTTCAATCAGGTTCGATAGCGGCTTTTCAAAAACCTCATAGTCATAAGGGCATCCGAGCACGGCTTCCTTTCGGAAATCTTCGAGAGTAAGTCCGCATCTCGGACATTGGAGTTTTGTTTCTGCGGAGCCTGAAAGCTCATCTTCAGGTGGGGTTGAGGCGAGCAGGCCGCTCAGCAGCTCGTTAATAGGTATCTGACTTTTTACGATTATCCCCTGTTCTGCGGCGCAGGATTCGCAGATGTGCATTTCCTTGCGCTCCCCGCCGGAAATCTCGGTAAGGTGGATTGTAGCTTCATTGTCATTACAAATCTGGCATTGCATGGCTGCGTACCTTTTTAAATTATTTGCTCGCAAATCCCTTTCAGGCTGTCTGTCGAATTTGACATATCTCTAAGGTTCGGCCGTTGTTCTATTTTTATTATACCAAAATGTGATTTTATATGTCAATAGCAGCCTGAGTACACTTTCTTAAAATTAGCTTTTCTGTGATTTTTACAACCAAATTTATGCTTTGAAATATCGACAAATCAGGCAGTTCTCTGAATATTATTTATGTGTCTGGACAGTAAAAAGTTTCCTTATTTATTGTCTTTTTGAAAAATTTTGTGATGAGTCAGTAAAGCCGGTTCCGCTATTCAGGATTTTTCCAGGAATTTAGCCGTGCAGCCCTGTTCTTCAGTTACGCTGATGCAGTCCAATATAAGATTTTCAGGCAATTGAGGTTGCAGGTTTTCGAAGATGTATTTGGCTATCATTTCGGCTGATAAGTTGCTGTTCCGGAAGTATTCGTGGTTTTCCATCTGCTGGTTTGTGAATGGTTCTGTGATGTTATCGAGCAGTTCTTTTAGCATATTGAAGTCTATGAGCAAGCCCGTGTGGTTAAGTTTTTCGCCGCTGACCTCAGCCGTTACTTTCCAGTTATGTGAGTGAACAGGTTCTTTTTTGCCGTCGGGTAATGTCAACTGGTGCGACGCCCAGAAGCTTGTTTGAACAGTAACTTTGAACAAATCAGAACTCCGTTTTAGCGGTGTCTTTGATTTTTGAAGACAATTAATCTTCGTTTTCAATTTTTGAGAATCGTTTTCTCAGGCGGTCGTAAACAATTTTTGGAATCAGGTTTGAAACATCCCCGCCGAGAGATGCGACCTGTCTTATGAGCGTTGAGCTTGAAAAGCCGTATTCCGCGCTTGTCATAATAAAAACGGTTTCCAGCCCTGCGACAGCGCGGTTCGTCATAGCCAGGCGGAACTCATACTGGACGTCGGTCAGCGAGCGCATTCCCCGCAGAATCACGTCTGCATCCTTTTTCTTTGCATATTCGACCATCAGGCCGTCAAAGCTTTCGACCTTTACCCTCGGCTTGTCGGCGAGGATTTGTTTTATCATTTCGACCCTTTCAGCGGGGCTGAAAAGTGCGTCTTTAACGGGGCTTGTCCCGACAGCGACGATGAGTTCGTCAAAGAGCTTGCAGCCTCTCTCGATTACGTCGAGATGGCCGTTCGTTATGGGGTCAAAAGTGCCGGGGAAAATTGCCCTGATGAACTTTTTTTTCATTTTTCTGCCTTTGATTTTTTAATCTTCGTTCATATTTCTGAGCTGCTGATTTTTTGCGCATAAAGAACAACAGGCTATTATAACTTCGTATCCGCGTACGTCAAATTTATCCAGGCGGGATTTAGCGAAGCCAAATGTTACTGGTCTTTTTCTTTCTTGTCTTTGTTTTTTTTAATAGTTACGGGTATATCAAGCCAAAATGTCGAGCCCTGATTGAGCCTGCTGTCAACGCCGATTGATGCGGAAATAAGGTTTGCCAATTCCTTGCTGATAGTCAGCCCCAGGCCGCTGCCGGCAGCCTGGCGGGTGATTGAACCGTCGACCTGTTGGAATTCATAGAAGATTTTTTCTTTATCGGCTTCCGGGATGCCGCAGCCGGTATCGGTTACCGCAAGCCGAACTGTGTTTTCATCACGCATAAAGGCGTTTATTTCGATTCTTCCTCTTGTGGGCGTGAATTTTATGGCGTTGCTCAGAAAATTATACAGAATCTGGCGAACCTTGCCCGCATCTGTCGTAACCGCTGGTATGTTGTCATCGGCAGAGAGTGTTACTTTGATTTTCTTCTCTTTTGCCATTTCAAAAAAAGTGGCAACGATGTCTTCACAAAGCTTGCGGACAGATGTTTTTTCAATTCTGAGTTCCATTTTCCCTGCTTCTGTTTTTGCCAGATTAAGCAGGTCGTTAATCATATTGAGCAGGCTTTTTCCGCTGGTGATGATGTGCTCGGCGTATCTTTGGCCTTTTTCTTTTTTCAGCAATGCCGGTTTTTCCCTGAGGATTTGTGCAAATCCGAGTATTGAGTTCAAAGGTGTTCTCAGCTCGTGAGAAACGTTTGCGACAAATTCGCCTTTAACTTTATTGGCTTTGAATAGTTCTATGTTTCGTTCGGAAAGTTCTGCAATTTTTGCATCGAGCTGTTTGTTTGCCTGCCGGAGTTTTTCCTGGCTTTTTTGCAGGGCATCGAGCATGTTGTTGAAGGCATCGGCGAGTTTCTGGTATTCGTCACGTGTCTTGATTGAGCTTCTGATGTCGAGATTTCCCTCGGCAACGTTGTTTGCGATAGCCCTTAGCTGGCGGATAGGGCTTAAAATCACGCGCTGCGTAATGATATAGAAGGCGATGATAGCGCCGGCACCGGCGATAAGCCCTGCGATAATTATCCAGAACCGGTTCAGAAAGACGGTTTTGCCAAAATCACTTGTAAGAGGTCTTTTACTGACGGCGACCCCTATCATCTGGTTACGCGTAAAAGCCCTTGCGGAGCCCTGAGGATTATGGCAGCTGATGCAATTATCCGTTGCCCTGAAAATGCGGACGTAATTGCTGTAAACGGTTCCATCCTCTTTCTGTAGTACGAGTTTATGGTCGCTGCGTTCATCAGATATGAGGTCATTAACAAGTTCTTTCTGGGTTGGTGTAAGTTCTCCGAGCACATCTTCTTTATCGCTTTCGAATCGCAGCCAGCGGATGTCGAGGTCGTTTGGAGCAATAGGAACACCGGTACTGTCGAGTGCAGGAAGCTGACCTTCGCCTGCTTTTTCCATCTGAAAGTGCCTTCGGGGAAGCAGTGATTCGATTCTTGCTCTTTCAGCGTCGAGGTAACTTAGCGTTGTGAGCTTGCCCATCCAGACGTAAGGGATGATAAGGGCCAGACCAAGAATTAAAATGACAGCGGCACCGAAAGCTATTCTGCATTTTTCTGCAAGTGACAGCGGCGAAAGATGTAAAAAAACGATAACTTTGCGGTAAATTTTGCCCGCCGCTCTGAGCCCTCCCTTGATTTTTTCTGATACAATTTTTTTATTCATTAGTATCTTGTTCGATTTTGTGAGAGTGCTTTTGGGTCCTGAGGTTGAGTTCTTCGAGCTGTTTTATATCGACCTCGCTGGGTGCATCGGTAAGAAGGCATTGTCCCCTTTGAGTTTTCGGAAAAGCGATTACGTCTCTGATGTTGTTGGTTCCTATCAAGAGCATAATGATTCGGTCGAGTCCGAAAGCTATACCGCCGTGCGGCGGTGCTCCATATGTTAGGGCTTTTAGAAAGAAGCCAAAACGCTGCTCAGCCTGTTTTTTTGAGATGTTCAGCAGTTCAAAGATTTTTTGCTGTACTTTCGGATTGTGAATACGAATGCTCCCCCCGCCGATTTCGGAGCCGTTGACGACAATATCGTAGGCCTGCGATTTGATGTTTGCAGGGTCGGTATCCAGTTTCACAATATCCTCTTCAACCGGTGCCGTGAAAGGGTGATGCAGCGAGTCGAAACGTTTTTCGTTTTCATTCCATTCGAAAAGAGGAAAATCGACTATCCAGACGAACTCGAAAGTTTTTGGGTCATAAAGCTTTAGCTCTTTGCCGAGCCTGTTTCTTAAAGGAGCAAGTGCTTTGTTGGCACTTTTCTCAGTATCTGCGACAAAAAGCAGCAGGTCGTCTTCTTTTGCGTTAAAGCACTCGATTAGTGCGTCAATTTGTTCTGCAGAGAAATATTTTGCAATACTGCTTGTACAGGTTAGTTTGCCTTCTTTTGATGTGACTTTCAGCCAGGCTAATCCTTTTGCTCCATAATCTGCGATAAATTCCGTAAGATTTTTTTCGACGTAGTTTCTTGTGAGGATTTGTGTTCCGTCCGGCAGTGTCGATGGTGTACACAGGCCCTTGACAACACCGCCGGCTTCGATTGTCGAAGCAAAGACTTTGAAGCTGCTTTCTCTTACAATGTCGGATACGTCTTTTAATTTCATACCAAATCGCAGGTCAGGCCGGTCGGTTCCGTAGTCATCCATCGCCTCTTTATAACTCAGCCGCCTGATGGGAATGGCAACATCAACGCCGAGGATTTCTCTGAAGATTCTGGCAACGAGTTGTGAGTTAATATTTATGATATCGTCCACATCGACAAAGCTCGCTTCGACGTCGATTTGTGTGAATTCAGCCTGTCTGTCAGCCCTTGGGTCTTCGTCGCGGAAGCAGCGTACAATCTGGAAATATTTATCGACGCCGCTAACCATAAGTATTTGTTTGAAAAGCTGCGGCGATTGAGGCAGGGCGTAAAAAGCATTTTTGACAAGCCGGCTCGGAACGAGAAAATCCCTTGCTCCTTCGGGGGTACTTTTTGCCAGCATTGGTGTTTCTATTTCCCAGAAGCCGATTTCATCGAAGTAATCCCTTGTGATTTTTGTGACCTTGTGCCTGATGTTTATGTTTTTTTGCATCTTTGGTCTTCGCAGGTCGATGTAACGGTACTTGAGGCGCAGCTCCTCGGCTGTTTTGTCTGCATCTTCGATTTCGAACGGCGGCGTTGTTGTCTGGTTGAGGATTTCGAGTTTATTTACTATAACCTCAATCTGGCCTGTGGCAAGCTTGGGATTCTCAAGACCTTTTCCTCTTGGACGAACGGTACCTTCAGCAGCGATTACCCACTCGCAGCGGACAGCTCTTGCGAGTTTGTGGGCTTCAGGCTGGCTTTCAGGGTCAAAGACCAATTGTGTGATACCGTATCTATCACGAAGGTCGAAAAAGACCAGGTTACCGTGGTCCCGGTATGACTTGACCCATCCTGCCAAGATTACTTTTGCCCCGTCGTCTTCGAGACGGAGCTGGCCGCAATTATGTGTCCTTTTCAGCATTGTGAATTCTTTCAAAAATCAAAACTTCGCTTTTTTCCGTAATTTTCCGTCAGGACAAGGGTTTACAGCAAGTCAGAATAGTTTATAAAGGCGGATTAGTCAATAATGACCTTCTAATATTTGGTATAAGCTAAGCCCTGGTTTTTGGGGGGTAAAAATTGAATTTTTATTTAAATTTTTTACTGGAAACTTTGCTCTATGTGCTGTATCCTTCATTTCCAATGGGGTTTTATCTATTGCTTGGCGAAGGTGAGTATTATCGATTTTTTTGGTGGCGAGGGGCTTTGACGGTATCACCGGCTGTGATTTGTGCTCCTCTTTGTTCCTCGTAACCGTGATTTATTTTTTGTTAATCGGTGCTGTATAAGGTGACTTTATAATAGGATTTATCTCGTAATTTTCTTTGAAAATTGAATATTTTTTGCCAAAATTTGTAGACAGGCTCATTGTTTTCTGGTATTATAGTGTATGTTATCAAAAGGGCTGGGTGTCTCCTCCTCCCTCCCTCCGCAACCCAGCCCTTAGTTTTTATGTATGTGTGTTTTAATCAGGTATTTATACCGCCGAAATCAGGGAAATCCTGAGAAGCGGTTTTTGTTAAATGCTGTATAATATATAAAGTCAACGGGGCTGGGAAATCTCGTTGTCTCCTCCCTCCGCAACCCAGCCCTGTTTTTTATGCGCTTGCCCTGAACGGTTTTATAATTGCAATCCGTATGCAGAGTTTGGGTCTGTGTGCTTAGTGAAAATTAGGTAACGAAGCGGCCTTAAAGAGCTGCTTCGTTTCTCTATTAAAGAATGTGATGTTATTTGTGCTTTACAAATTGATTAACGAAGTATTTAGGATTTAACTTTTCACCGGTCGAGCGTTCTATCATCTCGCTCCAGTGATATACCGCGCCCGGCTCGAAAACTTCTTCTCTGAAATACTTACCTATTTTTTTGTCTTTTGCATAGCTTACACTTTCATCAGGATCCAGCCCAAAAATATTATGCACTAAATAATGATGCCATTGGCTGGCCAAGAGTTCGCCGAGCATATAGTTATGGTAATAGCACGGTGCGGTTACAAAGTGAAGTTTCGATGCCCAGCCAGCGTCCACAGGCCCGGGCGGACGTTTAACAAGCTGATATTTCTCAACAAGGTCCCACCATAAACTGTTGAGGTCCTGTTCCGGGTCGGCGTAAAGCTGCTTCTCGAAGTTGTACATAACCAGTACCCACCGGGCGAAAAGTATCTGCTGGAATTGTAAATATTTTTCGCTGACCTCGTCAATTTCATTACGCTGCTGTTCTGACAGTCCGAGCATCTCCTTCATCCAGTTCGAATTTCTGCTCAACCGCCCGAAAAACATCGCGGCCGCCTCGGTAGTAAAACTATGCGCAGGCTCCCTTAATAAATACGGCTCATTCTGGTCATGATATTTACTGTAAAGGGCGTGCCCTAATTCGTGCAATATCGTCTCCATCCACCTTTCAGTATTTTGCAGATTACACAAGATGCGGGCGTTGCCGTGACGGTCTATCGCCTGTCCGAATGCATGTGGGTACTTACCTTCACGGTCGTATAAATCACTTCGTGCAAGTATATCGTCTGCCGGCAGGCCGACCCCTTCGTAATATCTCTGGGCTATTTGTTTTACATCTGCCTTTGCGTAATAGTCGTCGAGATTAAGTTCATAGACGAGCGGGCTTCTTTGAAAAAATGGGTCGTGATAATGCCACGGCCGAATATCGCTTACCTCAATGCCGTAGCTCTCTGCCAGAATCTCATCCAGTTCCGCCTTCATTTCTGCAAAGGGCTCGGCAGTCAACTCATCGAGCTCATCGAAAATCTGGTCTAACTGCTCGATGCTTTGTTCACCTGTAACTATGCTTAGGGTATGATAATTATCAAAGCCGACGTTGCGAGCAGCCTGGTTTCTCAGCTTGACAAGCTGAATCAGGTCATCGAAAATCACATTACCCACTTCTTTACTCGCCCTCCAGGCAAGCTCTCTTTTTCGGCTGTCTTTTTCCGTCGTCATTATCGTGTAAATCTCGCTCATAGTAACCTTTTGGTCGTCTATTGTGCCGCGGTAATTGTTGTATGTGTTCCTTATCTTGTTATCGAGCTCGACTATTTTTTTTAGTAAATTGGGTTCTATTTGGTTCTTCAAATAAGCGTAGTACAGCTTATCAAGCTGGCGAGCCAGTTTGGCATCTTGTATCCGTCCTGATTGTTTTAGCGATTTCAGAAATGCGTACTCATCTGCGTTTTGATAGAGCCGGCGTATCTTCAGCTCCAGTTTGCCTTGTTGTTCGAAAAACTCTTTATTACCCGTTGTTGCCCCTTCCCAGTAAGCCTGCTCGTATTGTATTTCAAGCGGCTCGAGCTTCTTTATATGCTGCTCGATGAACTCAGATAACTGTTTTTCTTCTTTTTTGGATTCGCAGCCGATAAGTAAAAACGTAGCTGTTAAAATAACAGCTTTTTGTGTTAGCCTTATCATTTTTTTATCTCCATTTTTTTCTTCTTTTTTGCACTTGTTTCATTGTTTCGGTATAACGGCCATATCTGGATGACTGTACAGAATGTTATAAAACCTTGATGTCAATATATCAAACTGAAAATTGATTTGCCTGAAAGGTATAAGATTTTTGTACGTACAAGCTAAACCGTCTCGACGGTCGAAATTTTATTTGTACCTTTTTTTATTTATATACAATATTTTTGTTAACGTGAATTTAGATTGCTTTTCCCGGTCTCGTGCTGGAAAGGCAAATCAAATAACCTGCCTTTCTTTAAGGTCTCTTTTCAGTTGACGAAGCAATGCTCCCTCTAAACTGTTCAATTCCAGTAAAAAATCTAGTTTCTCACTTGCACTTCTTTTCTCTTTTTCATGTAACTGTTCATTATTTTTTGATTTTTTCTTTTCAATATTGCTTTTTCCACTCGACATTTATTTTCCTTTCTTTTTATTGACTAATTTTTTTTTATTACTAAAATACGAATTAAAGTTATTCATTTGTAAATAAATATAACGCATATGCGAACATAGTCAATATTTATTTTTATATATGTGAATTACATGAGCAGTTTTGACGTTAATGCGATAATTGGGCGTATAAGAGAGGTTCGCGAGCGATTTGCGGGCGAAAGAGGAAAGAGTCAGTTTGCTCACTCTTTAGGCATAAGTCCTTCTACATACAGCTATTATGAAATTAATAGAGTGCCCCCGATTGAAGTATTGATTAAGATTTGTAATGTGACCGATACTGATTTAAACTGGCTTGTAACGGGTAAAAAAACCGAAAAATTTTCTAAATACGCGGAAAATAATATAATAGGGCAGGGTAATTATACGCTTATGCGTAAAATAAGTACTCTATTGGCAAGCAATCCAGAACTAATTGAGCCAATATCTGCTTTCATTGACATTCTGAGCCAGAAAAAGGGAATTGAAGAACGAATCTCTCAATCCCGGCAAGAATTAAAAAAAGAAAGGCCTGCCTGGATACCGGTTCTCGGAAGGACAGCAGCAGGTCTTGTTCATTTTTGGCAGCAGCAAATCATACCGGAGTCAAAGCAGGCTGTTACAGAGCTCGACGAGCTGGTTAAGAAATATACCGGTAAAAAAATTATTGGTTTTGCAGATGGAACAATATCTGTAGATTTGCAGGCAGAGGCCGTAATAGACGGCCTGAAAGAATCAGAGGCTAACCTTGTTCAGATAAGTTCAACTCAATCGGATGATATAGTTGAGTTTGTCCAGTGCGAGCAGATTCATAAGATTTTTAATGACAGCTTCGCGTTGAGAGTTGATGGTGACAGTATGTCGCCCAGAGTAAATGACGGTGATATTATTATCGTAAGCCCGTCAGTGCCGGCGGCCCAGGGACAGATTGGGCTTGTTCATATTAAAAACCAGATAGGAGTTACCTGTAAGCTTATCAGAATGGAAGAAGAAAATGTACACCTGATACCTATTAATGAAAAATACGAAACAAAAATTGTAAATAAAAATGATTTGCTCTGGGCACTCGCTGTACTCTGTCATGTCAGCGTTTAGCTTATAGAGTAATCTTTTGGAACGGTAAAAGTATAACTATAGTGAGTTGAAAAAAATGCGGGAAAAAGCGCCAAAGGAACCGTCGGAGAGCAAAGTTGAATCAAGATATATTGTTATGCCGCAGCATGCAAATCAGTATGGCACAGCTTTTGGAGGTGTTATTGTTTCCTGGATTGATGTCGTAGCCTCGATGTCAGCCCAAAAACACTGTGCAACAGAAGCGGTCACTGCAGGTATCGATTCGATAAGCTTTAAGGAGCCGATTAATATAGGTGACCATGTGGTTTTGAAAGCCTGCGTCAATTATGTCGGTCGAACATCGATGGAAGTCGGTGTCCATATTATAAAAGAGGACCCTATAAGCGGCAAAAAAACTGAAGCTATGACGGCATACCTGACATTTGTTGCGCTGGACAAAAACAAAAAACCAACTCCTGCCGGTCCTTTATCGCCTAAAACGGCTGAGGAGAAGAAAAATTACGAAAATGCAAAAATTCGCGTCCAGGCCCGGAAAGAACTGGTTAAAAAAATCCACTGATTTGCATAATTGCTTAAAAAGATAACAGGATGGTTTAACTAATTCGGCACTTTTTAGCCGAATATATAGTAGTGCTGTTTTTGAACATTTTGCATAGAAGGGATGTATATTGTTTCGATGTGTCGTTGGCCTCCGTTGGCTTCGGACACGGGAATCGTTAATATCTTTATTATAATTATATTTTTGGGAGGTCCATAACTATGTTACTTTGGCTGTTCAGAACTATCTTTATTATTATAATTTTGGGTGTTTTATTCTTTTCTGCTCAGTCCAAGGCCATCACTACAAAAGAGACCATTAATTTCTGGGCTGTTGTTTGGAGCGGCCTCGGCATGGGCTTATTTGTTTTTGTCCTTGATGTCTTTACCCCGAAGAAAAAACTTAGTGCTTTGGCAGGTGTGTTTTTTGGTTTGCTGGTTGGTTTACTCTTCAGCGCTGTTTTAGCGCCTCTTGTAAATATGATAAATGATTCGTATGGCATTGGATTGGAAAAAGAGGCGGTCGCTTCAATCAAATGGATGATAGGTATTTGTATCTGTTATCTTGTTATAAGTGTCGTTATTAGAACAAAGGATGATGTCCGCTTTGTTATCCCTTACGTAGAATTTGCAAAGCAGACAAAAGGTGCACGCCCGCTGGTTCTTGATACCTCTGCTGTTATTGATGGAAGGATTGCCGACCTCTGCCAGAGCAAATTGTTTGACGCTCCTCTGGTAATACCACGGTTTGTGCTCAATGAGTTACAGTTAATCGCCGATTCGCCCGACAAGCTCAAAAGAAATCGTGGGAGAAGAGGTCTTGATATTATTAAAAGAATGCAGGAGAGCACGTCTATTGATGTGGAAATTGATGATACGCCTGTCCCCGACCTTGAGGATGTCAAGGGCGTTGACCAAAAGCTGGTTGTGTTTACGAAAAATTGTAACGGCCGTCTGGCTACCACAGATTATAACCTGAGCAAGGTTGCCCAAGTTCGCGAGGTCGATGTCGTTAACATAAATGACCTCGCCAATTCACTAAAGGCAGTTGTCCTGCCCGGCGAAACTATGGAAGTGAAAATCATAAAAGCCGGTGAAGAAGCGGAGCAGGGAATCGGTTATCTTGATGACGGCACTATGATTGTTGTCGAAGGCGCGCGAGATAAAATCGGCAGGGAATTACTCATCGCAGTCACAAGCTCATTACAAACTTCTGCCGGAAAAATGATTTTCGGAAAATTCGAAGACTTTATTAAAAGTAAAGCCGATGATAAGCAGCATGTTCCATTTAATAGGCGAAACACCATAAGCTCTTCAGGAGGCAATAAGAGCTGACGATTTGTTTGAGTCTTATAGCTTCTGAAGTTCTTTTTCTAATACAGCTATAAGCTTGCCTTCACTTGCTGTAGCTATCTTTCGGCCGTGACGATAGATATAACCTTTTTCCTTACCCCCGCATACGGCTAAATCGGCATCTGCCGCCTCGCCCGGGCCGTTGACTATACAGCCCATAACAGCTATACGCACCGGTTTGTTGTATTTTGAGGCGATTTTCTTGACCTTACCAGCTAATTTGATTACGTCAATTTCAGCTCTGCCGCATGTCGGGCATACTATTAGTTCAGGCTTTGAATCCTTGTACAAACCGACAGAGCTGAGGATGTTTTTTGCAATCTCAACTTCCTTAACGGGGTCGCCTGCCGCACTTACTCTTATAGTGTCACCAATACCCTCTGTTAATAGTGTCCCTATAGCTACAGCCGAAGGTATTTGCGAATCTTGGAGCAATCCCGAATGGGTCAGGCCGATATGCATAGGATAATCATAGCTCTTGGCAATTCGGCGGTTGATTTCTATTGTTCTTAAACAATCCCTGCTTTTAGCACTCAATACTAATTGCTCGAAGCAGCGCTTTTCGAACAGCCTGACATATCTTTTCATTTCCGTTAATATCAAAGCTGCTCGTTTTGTTTCCTTAACGTCAGGCTTTCTCAAATCCCTGATGCTCGCCTCATTAACACCTATTCGTATCGCTGTTTTGTGCATCTTGGCTGAATCTATTATTCGGTTTATACCGTCCCGGCTTTTTATGTTGCCCGGATTAAGCCGTACTTTTGCAGCTCCGGCCTCAATCGCCTCAATAGCTCTTTCAACGCTGAAATGTACATCTGCTATTAAAGGAATTTTTACTCTTTGCACAATCTTCTCGAATGCTGCGGTATCAGCACGTCTCGGAACTGCGAGCCGAACAAGCCTGGCGCCGGCTTTGGCGAGGGCTTTTATTTGATTTACGCATTGCTCTATATCAGTCGTCGAAACCTTTGTCATTGACTGAATCACTATCGGCTGTGAAGAACCAATCTTTACGGTCCCCACGCTGACTGTTTTTGTCTTTCTTCTTTTTATCATTTTTTTTCTTTTACTTAAGCAGGCAGCGTATTTTCAGGCTTCCTCTTCCACTCGGAAAGACTATTCAAGGCTCGCACAAGCCTTAAATCTCTTTTCCGAATGCCTCTTGATATTATTTCTTCATCTGAGGTACCGTTTTCAATAAAGTGCAGTATGATATCAAGAGTATGGTATTTTATGCCTATAGAATCTTCATCTGTCAAGCCTTTTGCCATATCGGGCGATGGTATCCGTAATTGTATTTGCCTCGGCAGCCCAAGGTATCTTGCGAGCTCAAAAACCTGCGTCTTATACAAGCCTAAAATCGGTGAATAGGGTAAATCGTCTATTCCGCCTTTGACGAACCAGCCGGTCAAAAACTCAGAGCGGTTCGCCGCCCCTAAAATCAGGCAGTTCTCCTGCTTTGATTTTTCCTCCAGAAACTGACGCCTGTATATATGGCGAGCGTTGAATGCATTTTCGATTTGGCGGACAGTTCGGTTGTATAGAAATCTTTTGACTTTGCTGACCGTAGCGCTGCCGCGTGATAAAGTAAACAAAAATGCATCTCCTCGTGGAATAAGTCGATTGAACATCGAATTTAAATAAGCTGAAAAACCCAGTGCCCTCATAATCAATGGAGAGTAAATTTTCCTCTTTTGCATCGCAGGCGTTATGTCCTCATACCTCAATTTGATACCGAGCCATTCGGATATGAGTTTAGCGTTGGCCTTTGAATCTTTTGAGCTGTCCCGGTCGTAAAGATGATATGCATAGACCTTATCAGCGCCGACCGCCCTGACCGCCAAAGCTGCAAGTACTGCTGAATCGAGGCCACCGCTAAGGCCGATTAAAATACAGTTGGTACCCTTACTCTTAAAAAGCTCTTGTATATAGCGTTCAATTTTTTCACATTCACTTTTTGTGTCAATCGCCAGAAACTTCTCAAACTCCGGTACCATATAGTTATTTCCTTAAAATTTGTGGTAAATTTATCTTTTAATCGGATAGTTTGAGCTTTTTCGTTATATAAAATTGTCTCTTGTCATATTTCTTCGGGGAAATTAAAATACAATATTATTTATACGAGCTTGTTGTCTTTGATGTTTGATTCCAGCGATAAAATGCAGCCTCAAGGTAAAGGGTGTAGATTTATGCTTATTTTTATTCAAATTATTGTGGTCCTCGTCGCCGTATATTCTGTCTTGGGCTGGTCGCTCTATTTTATGCAGCCTGCCTTGTTATATAAACCTGTCAGGCAGGTCCTTTATACACCCGAAGAGCTGGATTTGGATTACGAGGAGGTCGAATTTATTACCTCTGACGGGTTGGCCCTTTCTGCGTGGTTCATTCCTGCGCAGAATGCAAAAACTACAGTGCTGTTCTGTCACGGTAATGGCGGCAATATTATGCACCGGCTTGATACCATAAATATCTTGTATGAGCTGGGCCTTAATTGTTTTATCTTTGATTATCGAGGCTACGGAAACAGTCAGGGAACACCCACGGAACAGGGAACGTATCTTGATGCACAGGCTGCATATCACTGGCTCACTAATGATAAAAAAATATCCCCTGACAACATCATCATCTTCGGCAGGTCCCTGGGAGGTGCCATCGCTGCGAATCTCGCAGCCTCTGTCAGGTCTAAAGCCCTTGTCGTTGAAAGTACTTTTACCTCTTATGTAGATATCGGTAAAAAATTCTATCCATATATGCCCGTAAGATGGTTCGCAAGGTTCGGCTACCAGACAGTCGATTCTTTAAAAAAAGTTAATTGTCTCGTTATGGTAGTTCACAGCAGCACCGATGACCTCGTGCCTTTCGAGTTCGGCAGGGAATTGTACAGGGTAGCCAATGAGCCGAAAAAATTCGTCGAAATTTACGGCAGCCATAACGACGGTTTTTTGGTATCGAGTGAAATTTACAAAAAGGCCTGGAGAGAGTGGTTAAAAATGCTCAGCGAATCCGGGTCGATTTCTGGGCAGCATTATGCATCCTGAGCAGCTTTTTTGTTACTTGTCATTGTGTTTTCAGGAAAATCACAATTTTCTTATAAGCCCTATTACCACGGCTTCAATACGGCAGTTCTCTGAGTAAATTGGCTGATACTCGTCGTTGGATGGTTGTAGCCTGGCTTTGTTTGTTTCCTTATAGAATCTTTTGAGTGTAGCATTTTCTCCGTCAACTATTGCTACTACAAGCTGTCCATCGTCGGCAGTACTACTCTTGCGGCAAATCACATAGTCGCCGTCGGATATCCCGTCGCCTGTCATACTGTCACCCTGCACTTCGAGTGCGAATATTTCCTCTGTGTTTCCGAAACAGCTCTTGAGTGACAAACTTTCTTTATTTTCAATTGCCTCAATTGGCAGTCCCGCAGCGACCCTGCCTGCAAGAGAGATACCTTCCGTTTTCTGGATTGATAGATTTGACTTTTCCTGTGCTGAAAGAGCGGGCAGCTTATGCGCTTTTAAGCTCAGCTCCAAAGAGCGAGCTCTGCCTGTGCCATTTGAAAGATACCCTTTTTTTCGAAGCTCTTCGATGTGTTCGAACGTTGTGCTTCGGCTTATGCCCAGCTCGCTCGCCAGCTCCCCAATCGTCGGCAAATAAAAGTTGTTGTCCTGAAACTTTTTTATCAGACAGAGAAGCTGGATTTGTCGTGGAGTGAGATTGTTTTTTGACTGTATTTTTTGCAATTATCGTCCTTTCATCGTGCGTTTTTTGCAAAATGGTCGCCTCTGCATCGGCAAAAGTTACCTGTACATCCGGCCGGCTTTGAATGACGCCCGAAATGATTTGGCTTAAACGTTCTATGATTTTTGTCAGTTTATTTTCGTAAGGTTCCGGGTAGCTCTCGCCGCTGCCCTTTGGCCAGTAGCTGACAAAATCACCGCCCGGGCCGAACCTGCATAAAGGAATATCACCAAAATCTTCTTCGTACCGCCTCATCGGAAAACCTTTCGACCGAATTTGAGATTGCCAATCACTTCTGCAAATACTTGTATCGGCAAAACTCGCTGAAAAACCCTAACAGAAACCGAACGAAAAATGCGAGATTGAAAAATTTTTTCAAGCTCGCAATGAGGCTGCTTAAACCAGCAATAATATAGGACGCTGAAGACAAATTTGCCTTCAAATCGTTACAAATTTATTATTTCACCGGCGCACTCACTGTTCCCAGTCCTGCTCTCTTGAGCCGTGATATGTCCTTACTGTATACTCGAATGTCTTTTTCGTTTCCGGCTTTAGCTCGACGGTAAACTTGACGGTATCCAAATCTTCTTTCTCGAACCTGTCAAAATCGCCTTTTTTCGAGATGTCCCAGTATTGTGTCGGAAAGTTTCGCTTAATCTCGACCTTAACTGGTATGTCTCGCGTGTTGCGTACTTCGATAGTATAAGTGCGAACCTCGTCCCAGCCGGAAATATTTCTGCCCGGACTTTCAAATTCATAATTTTCTGTTTTGAAGTCCGTCAGTTTCGGCTCGACGACAACATCCGCAACAGCGCCGAGATTCAGCTCAACTTCTTCATCAACTGGTATATACTTAAAAGCAGATTGGCCTGTATATGAAAGATGGCCTGCCGCATCGACGCTGCGGTAAACCTTCAGCATCCCGCCCGGTATCGGCGTGTCGCCTAATTTGTGCTTTTCATCGTTTGCGAAACTTAAAAACCGCATGACAGAATCGCCGTAACGCTCCTGCTCGAATTTATAAAGATTGACAACCGGCACCTCGTCGACGTCGAAGCTAATCAGCCTTTTCGACCAGCCGGTCTCAATGGTCTCGGTTCCCTCAATCGTATAAAGAAAATACTCACTCAATCCCTCTTTCTTGATTTCCTTCATTTCCTTCGGTAGTGCTCCTAAGAGTATAACTTCACCTGCAGCTTTGTCAAATTGGACCCTTGCTCTTCTCGCCTCCTCAACTCCGAGTTCACGGAGCATTTCTCCGGGCCGGCCGTAGGGCCACTGCCGCCTGGCAAGCTCTGCAATTTCGTCGAGTATATGCACCTTGCCCACTATCAGCCGGGTCTGAGCGTTCTCGTAATCCTCGCCGCTGTTATTTGTTACCCGCACGTAGCCCTGCAGCCGCATTGTTTTCTCATCTTCGGTTAATGTCCCCATATAGAACGCCCGCCAGGTTAGTCCTGAGGTCAGATATGTAATCTCAACCGGTACCTTGCCGTTGATATCGCTTTTAATGTTCCACAATCCCAGATTGGTAACTCTCGGCGGAAAGGTCAAATCCGCAATATCGATTCTGTCGGCATTTGCCTTCGGAAGCATCTCCAGGCTGGTAGGGTCAATCAGCGTATTCGCCCATGAGAACTGCAGCTTGTTGGCTCCTTCCTTAAGTGTCAAAGCTCTGCTTTCACGCACCAGCGTCATATCCGCGGAATTGTAGATAGTCAATTGGACAGTATCCCTGCCGGGAAGTGTCACCAAATCAACCTTGCCGTAAGCAGCACAGCCCACTGCAGCGATTATTAATAAAATGAATATGCGTTTCATTTTTATCTCTCCTAAAATTTATTTTCGCATTCTTATCTGCCGTAAAACTGCACATCCGGAATCTGCACGCCGGGCCTGATATTCCTGCGTTGATATTGCATCTTAATCTCTTTTACTGCAGGGCCGTCTTTGCCTCTGGCAGGCAGCTTAATCTCGAACTCAAGCGTGTTGGCGTCCTTTTTTACGTAATCATCCGGACTGCATTTTTCCATATCCCACTGTCCCGGTATATGCTCTATCACGGTCAGAACAGCGGGGCTGTCCTTGAAGTTTTCAATCTTCGCGACAATCTCCTCATCGGTGTCGTAGAGTATGATGTTGTTACTGTTGTTCCTTTTAATATTTATCTGCTGCTCTTTCATCTTTCGCTGCGTAACCACGATATCCCTGCTGTCACCTATATACAGCTCTGTCTTTTCACCGACTGGCACTAATCCTGTAACATCTTCACCAAGAAAGATTGTGCTTTCGTGTCCGTCGTCCTGGAAGATTCTTGCCTTGCCGCCCCATAGTGCGAACTCACCCAGTCCGCTCTTTTTATCGTTTAATATCCGGTAGCTTACTGGAATACCGACATTCTGGTTCTCAAGCTGTTGCGGGTCCCACGGCAGTTTGGCGGCATCGAATGTCCATACCTTTGTAACAGGAACCCTTGCCGCCTCGAAAAACAGCAGCTGTTTTGTTTCCTCGTGCTGCAAGCCTCGCTCGAAGGCCTCGCCGTAATCGAGCAGGATTTTGGCCATATCGAAATCCTCACCTGAGAAGTTCCGCAGCACTAAAAAGCTTTTCAAATCGATACCGGTTTCAGCCTTGTCTGCGATCGCCTTGTAGGTTATCAGCCTGTCTATGTTCATTAACAGATAGCTTATCCTAACTCGCTCGGCATAGTCACTGTCGCTGCTTATCTCCCATACGAGCGCAGCTTCATTCGGCGGATAGCTCACATTCAAAAGTTTGACCTTATCAGGATGGTCAAGCACGGCAAGCCGAATGGAATCGGCATCGATGCTCACCGCCTTCCAGGAAAAATCTACTTTATTTATTCCTTTCTGCAGCGTCAGCACTCTCTCTTCTTCTATCAGTGTTGCCTGCGGATTGTCCAGGCGAATGACCGTCGCCGCCCGCTCGGGAAGCGCCACTAACTTAATCCTCGCCTGTGCGACGCCGCCGAGCACAAGACAAATCAATATCATTGTTAATATTTTCTTTTTAACCTTCATAATCTATTCTCCTTACAATTATCGTTATTGTTCTTTACTTATTTCTTATCGTATGATTTCAGTGCGTCAGAGCCTTTAAGCTGGTCCACTTTCACTCTGATTAGCCAGTCACCCTCGCTGAAGCTGTTAAATTCCCCGCCGGGCAAAGCCGTGAATGAATTACCGCTGCCTTCGGCATCGTAGCCGACATAGACGCCTTTTGTACCCGTAGGATTAAATCCGACACAAATAACAAATTCTGTTGGAACATTTGTAGGCTCTACCGGCAGGTTTACCCACTTGGGATTGCCTCTGTTGAATTTTGCATACGGCTGGGGGAAATCTGCTATTGTTTTGAAGTCCTTATCACACAGCCATATATGAAAATCTTCCTTTGGCGCCTGGGGGTAACCATATCGGGAGCCGTAAATTTGTACCGATGTCAGATACCAGTCGCTTCCCGGAATATTGAATTTTACCGCGTGGCCGCTGCCTGCTATTGAACTTTTGCTTGCCTGTCTGCCGTCGTCAAAAAATAAATCCATCGGCTCCTGTGCCAGCTCATTGCGTTTTGCTGTTTTGGTTTTGAATTCACTTGACGGCCTCTTGAAAACCAGCATCGGTTCGGCACTATTCCACCAGATGTTCAGACGCTCATCTTCTTTTGTTTCCAATAGTGCCTTTCGCAGCGCAGCTCCCGGGTCTGCCGGGTCGATTTCTGCTTTTGACCACGCCTTGAAAATTTCCACAATACCTTTGTCACCCACTATTTCTGCAAGGTCCTTCCACAATCCTGCTCCTTTTACTATCCCGGCCGCATTCGCGTCGGCAAGCTGATTATTAAGTCTCGCTGTTCCGTCGGCCAAGTAATCATATTTGTCGGGCCAGAGCTCGCCTTTATGTTTTTCATAGACACCATCAACTATCCTCGAGCCGAGATAATGTGCCCAGCCCTCCGCTGCGTCTGAGCTCATCCAGCTATGGTCTATGATAATACGGTACATCGCCAGATGGCCTGTCTCGTGACAAATCCCATAGATATGAAATATCCCGCTCTCCTGCGGCTTTTTCAAATCGCTTTCTCTGCGAATGGTAAGGTACATCATGTCCTGGCCGTCGGTGAATAATCTGACCCGTTGTTTTGGGTCGCAATTGATATTCACTTTTATTGTCTGCGGCATATCGAAACCGAATTTCTCGGCCGCTATTGCTCTGGCCGCATGGGCGGTTTTGCCTATTGCCTCGGCGTATATCTGCTCAATACCTTCGTATGTTACAACGGTATTATCCAGCCGATAAACCTGCTCATCAGCAAAAACAAGAGTGCAAAACATCGAGATAAAAATAATTATTGCTGAACTTTTCATTTCTATCTTCTTAATTTACCCTTCGTATTCATATACTCAATTATTCCAGTCTTGCTGCCGGATACCGTGGTAAGTCCTGAGTGTATATTCGAACTCCTTTTTTGTTTCCGGCTTAAGCTCGACTGTAAACTTGACCGTATCCAAATCCTCCTTCTCGAAACTGTCAAAATCGCCTTTCTTGGTGATATCCCAGTATTGGCTCGCAAAGTTTCTTTTAATCTCGACCTTAACAGGTATGTCTCTCGTATTGCGAACTTCGATATTATACGTTCGCACCTCGTCCCAGCCGGCAATATTGCCTTTACTATCAAATTTGAAGTTTTCCGTTGAAAACTCCATAAGTATCGGCTCAACAACAACATTTTCTACGGGCCCGAGATTTAGTTCGACTTCCTCGTCTATGGGTATGTATTTGAAGGCTGATTGTCCTGTATATGATAAGTGCCCCGCATCATCGACACTGCGGTAAACCTTCAGCGTCCCTCCGGGTATTGGTGTTTCGCCGAGCTTGTGCTTTTCATCATTTTTAAAACTTAGAAATCTTATAACCGAATTGCCGTATCGCTGCTGCTCATATTTATAAAGATTAACAACCGGCACATCATCTGCTGTGAAACTTACCAGCCTTTTTGACCAGCCGGTTTCTATCGTTTCTATCCCCTCAATCGTGTAAAGAAAATACTCGCTCAGGCCTTCCTTTGTGATTACTTTTTGTCTCAATTCGTCTTTTGTTATAGATAAACTATAATATTGTTGTACCGCAACCCCTCGCATTTGACTAAGTTCTTCTTTTTCATGTGAAGATAAAGGTAGAAGTTCTCCCGGCCGGCCATAAGGCCATTGTCGTCTGGCAAGCTCGGCTATCTCGTCGAGCATATGCACCGTTCCGACTATCAGCCGTGTTTGGGCATTTTCGTAATCTTCGCCGCTGTTATTTGTCACCCGCACGTAGCCTTCGAGCCGCATCGTTTTTTCATCTTCGGTTAATGTCCCCATATAAAATGCCCGCCAGCTTAATCCCGAGGTAAAATAAGTTATCTCGAACGGTACCTGCCCTTCGACTTCGGAATGTATGAGCCATCTGCCGACCTCTTTTAATCGAGGCGGGAATACAAGCTGCTCAATCTCGATTTTTTCTTTTTCTTCGAGCGGCTCCAGATTAAGGCTCGTCGGGTCAATCAAAGTATTTGCCCACATAAACTGCAGCCAGTTCCAGCCTTTCTTTAGCGTAAGATTGCGTCTCTCGCGAACAAGTGTCAGGTCCGCAGAATTGTAAATAGTAGTTTGAACACTTTCTCTTCTCGGCAGTGTTACCAGCTCAATAGCACTGGCCGGTGCAAATGGCGGCTCCTCATCTTCTTGTCTTGATACTATTCGGTCGCCGGCAATGAGACGGCGTCCCAATTCTTCTGATTCCCCCCTGATTTCGCTCTCACGTTCAGTCGCGGTTTCTCTGCTGTCATAAGCATACTTTTCTGTTGATTTAGGCTCATCTGTCCTCAGGCCTTCTATTAATTTGCTTCTTCTCTGTTCCTTGATTTCCGAAACCACCAGCAGCGATGCTACGAGCAGGACCGCAGCTGCTGCACCTATCCATGCAGGTATCTTAAACGTCTTTAATTTCAGTTTCGTTTGGCGGGATGTCTTGATACTCTCAAGCACTCTGGAAACCAGCTCTTCGTTTAGTTGCGGTTCTTCACGCAGCAGCTCCAGCGAAGAAAATTTAGCAGCCAGCCGTTCATTGAGTTGCCGGCATTTTTCGCACTCTTTAAGATGTTCAGCAGCCTCTGCAATCTGCTCTTGCGAAGCTAACTTGAATTGATATTCAATAAGGTCTTTTTCTGTCAGATGATTTTTCTTCATAAAATTTTCCGCTGCTCTGGTAGTTTATCGGCCAGCCTCTTCAATGCTCTATACATTTGTTTCTTGACGGTTCCAATCGAGCAGCCCAGCACTTTTGCTACCTGTGAATAACTCATCTGCTGATAATAGCTCAGCACAAGAGCTGTTCTCTGTCCTGCCGGCAGCGAGACTATGGCTCCTCGCAGTTTTTCAGCCAGCTCAGCCTGCGCTGCATTTTCAAAAGGATTATTCGTATTATCTGCTATAACAACCGCTCCAAATTCTTCGCCATCGGAGTTTGCCGTTTTAATCATCTCGTTTAGCGATAAGGCCGGCGCTCTTTTTTGACGTCGAAAGCCGTCCATAACGACGTTTGTTGCTATGGTGAAAAGCCAGGACTTGAAATTTCCCTGCCGAAACGTATTCGCCTTTTCATAAACTTTCATAAAGGTTTGTTGAAAATAGTCTTCTGCTTTTTCTCTGCTGCCGCTCATCTTGATAATATATCCCAACAAAGCCGGACCGTACCGGCGTACGATTTGCTCAAAAGCATCACTCTCTCCCAGATTATGGGCTTCTATTAAGCTGTTGTCTGTAATCTCCATTAAGGCTGCCTGCTCCAGTTAATTCTTTAGACGTCTATAGTAGCCTGATGGTTGGCAGTAAGTAAGTAAATTTTTTGTAAAACCTTTACACTTTTCGCCGAGTATAAAAAAATGTGCTTCCTGCTTTTGAATAGGTCCTATTACCGCCGCAGAAGGGGATTTTGAGAGCAAAAAAGTATTGCTTAATATAAATTATTTGCTATAATTAATTGTTTAACTGAAAAAAGCTTATCTGGTTAAATTAGGAGTTAGCAGTATGAAATGCTTATATTTTACTTTGTGCATTTTAGTTGTTTTTTCCTTAGTTTTTGTCTTCGGCGGCTGCGAAGAGCAGAGTCCACAACAAAGAACAACTGAGGCAAAGCCGGATGCAGCAAAATTGTTGGAAAGTCAAAAGCTCTCTGCTGAAGGAAAAACACCTGTTGAAAAAATGCCTGAAAGTGTGTCGGTAAAAGAGCCTGAGAAAACAGTTCAAGCCGAATCCAAAAGCTCGGGGCCGGAAATCAAATTCGTATCTAAAATGCACGATTTCGGACAGGTATCTCCGAAGTCGAGTAGTGAATGCAAATTTAAGTTTACAAATATTGGCGGCGGTGTCCTCGAAATCAAAAATATCAGGTCCACCTGTGGTTGTACCGTGGCCAAACTCGCCAAGAAAAAGTATGCTCCCGGCGAAAGCGGCGAAATTGATGTTAGTTTAAAGGCCGGTGTTGCATCAGTCCCCATAAAGAAAAATTTATATGTCTTGAGTAACGATAAAAAGAACCCGAGCGTTACACTCACGGTACAAGCATCTGTCAAAAAAGTAATCGATTACGAACCGGAAACGATTAGCCTGTCACTTAAACAAGAAAACGCCGGTTGCCCTGAAATCAAGATTCGAAGTCTTGATGGAAAACAATTTTCTATAGCACAATTTAAATCGAATCTTGATATCATAGTTGCAGACTTCGACCCGAATGAAAAGGCAACTGAATTTGTTCTCAAGCCGCAGGTGGATATGGAGAAGCTCGAACAGAACTTGAGCGGTCACGTGCGGGTTTATCTCGACCACCCCGATTGCAGTCTGCTTACTATCAGTTATAGCGCACCGGCGGAATTTTCGAGCCGACCGGCTGTTATTCTTGTTTTCAAGGCTCAGCCCGGAAAAACAGTAATAAAAGAAGACGTCTGGGTGACGGATAACTATAATGGGGATTTTGATATCGAGTCATTTTCCTCCGAAAAAGGTTTTGTGAAGGTACTCAGCAGCGAAAAAGTAGATAAAGGCAGTTATAAGCTTAAATTACAGATAGATCCGCCTGAATTAGGGAGAAAAGAAAGGTCTTTTCAGGATAACTTGATTGTTGCAATCAAAGGCGGTAAGCAGCTTAAAGTCGCCTGTCGCGGCTTTTATGAAGGAAGTTGAAAAATATAATAACCTTTTTAGTGAAAGCCTGCCAGTTTTGTCTCGTTGTTACGAAACAGACGAATATGTGGCGCAGGCGGTGATTAAACTTAGCTTTTAATCCAGGTCGGCCTGACTGCATAAAAACAGCTTTTATCGGTGCTAAACGAATTTGCGCGAAAATAAGCTGTTATATAAGTTCTGAATCATTATTATCCTGGAGGAATAATTCGGACACGAAAAGCCTTGACTATTCGTATAACAGCCTCTGATGTCATAAATTATTTTGAGAAAATATCCGTTGGGAGGGAACAAAATATTGCCGATAACGTCTTAATATTAGAGGCCGACATAATTTATAGGCGGCTTGTAAGCTTTTTTTGATATGACTATGCTCACTTGTTGATGAGATAAAAAGATGATAAAAACCGTTAGAATAGCAAGTATTCTGACAGCTTTGCTGGTTGTTATTATTGTAGCTCTGCCTGTAGTCTTGGGAGCAAATAACAGCGGTGCAAAAAACAAAAAATCTTATGACGTTCAAAGCGTCGTAGAAAGATTTAAAAAGAATCGAGGCGAGAGAGCAAAAAAAGACACCGACCAGAAACCTCCGCTTGTAAAAGAGGCTGAAGATTTTGCCGAATATCTTAATCCTCCAAAACCGGAACCGAAAGCCGAAATAGTAAAACCGCCGGCCCCGAGAAAAACAGCGGCCTTGCCCCCTGTTCAATCGGTATCCAGAACTGCTAAGTTTAATCTTATTGCCACCTGTGTACACGAATCAAATCCGGCCCTGTCGGTCGCCTTGATTGACGCACCCGGCGGGGACCGAAGATGGGTAAGACCGTCTGATGTTGTTGGTCACCTGATTATAAAAGAAATAAAGGAAGGTTCTGTTATTATTAACGATGGCGCAAGGACTTATCCACTTGATATGGTTGCAAGGCCTGTTGAAACTTCTCTTGTTGTTGGAAAGTCAACCACGGGTGCGTCAAAACTCCCAACTGATAGCTCCCCTGTTTTAACCAATGGTATTGGATTTGAGAGGGAAGCTTTAATCGAAGAACGGATTTCTGCCGCAAAAAGGTCTGACGAGTCAGTTCGAAACCAGCAGAGTTCGGAGCCGGTAATAAGTGCTGAAGAACAGGAAATTTTTGATAAGTTTATTGAGGAGCTTGATGGTATTTTAGCCGGACCCTTCGAAGATGAGGCCTCGCGGGAAAAAAGCTTTATGGAAACTGACGCCTTAATGGAAAAGTATTTCTCAGAGCTTGAAAATATGAGGATAGGCGGAAAAGAAGCACAAAAGCTTGACGACCTCGGCAAGAAGTTGGACAGCGAGAAAAAGGACCCAAATCAGCCGAAGGTAAATAAGGCCCCCGCAAGCCCAAGAAGAAGACCACCGGTCCTGAGGTAACCAATATAAGAACGTATCCTGCTCCTTTACCAGGAGCTCCAAACAAAATCCTCTCAAAAGCTAAGTATTTGTAATGCTTGTACTTTCGTTATTTTCGGTCGCTTTATCGGCCGTTTTTGAACGAAAAATGGGAACTTTTAGCCGCTTTTTATGTCTTATAAATAAGGTGATTTTATCCTTTATTAATGCTTTGGAGTGTCATATGAAAGCGGGCTTAAAATATCCCGCAAATGGGTTCTGCAACAGTTACAGGCCAAGGTGCCCGATAAATGCAATTATGGAGCGGCACTTAATAGTTATGCGCTCTGTACGTAGCTTATGGAGCCATCTATGATTTTGAATAAAAATGATAAAGATAGCCTTCACAGGTTGTTTTGGCTGAAGGTTATGGTTGTTATACTTGCCTTCTTTGCGTTTTTTTTCGATGACGGCATTAGTATCGCAAACGAGCGAACCTCAGCGGAAAAACATCTCCCGGAACCTCCGAGGTACAGAGTTTTTAACCTGAAACGTATATCCGCTGAGCAGGCAGAGAAATATCTCGATTTAGCCGGCATAGATGTTGAAGTCCAGATTCTTAGAGAAGATATGTTTTCTATGACAGGCCAGCGGCCGGAACTTACAAAGGCGGGTCAGCTTGTAAAGATCGTCGACGCCGAAGATAAGTTTGTAATTAGATCAATCTCGATACCTCCGGATTTTAATGATGTGCCCACGAATGAAGAAATAGCTTCCCGAATAGGTGATATTCTGATAGGTAGTTTATCTGAGCCTCCTGCTGGAGTTGGGCCCAAAGCTATTATCGACCGGCAGGAAGAAAAGCTGGTGATTATAGCTCCTATTGGTAAATTCAGCCCAATAGAAAAAGTCATAACCGAAGCTCTGCCGCCTGTACAAGAATATCAAATCGACGCTAATTTGCCTGCCGATACGAACCAGCCGACAATGCCGGAACATAGGACTGACGTTGATGCTAATGAGCTCAAAAAACCTGGTTCTAACGAGATAAGAATTCCTGATATAAATCTACTCTCTGAGATTGCGGGTGTAAATGAAATAGAAGGTATTGATATTAATGAGTTTCTGGTGGCAGATATAAACGAAAGCGGCTTGGCCGAAGTAAATGAGCCAAATAAACTGGCTGTCGAGGAAGAGGAACAAATAATCCAAAGGCCGGGAGAACTACAGCAGCCTGAAAAAATCGCAACGGCGGTGGAACAAAAAATCCCGGACCAGAATGAGCCTCGGCCGTCAGATGCGGAGCAGATAGAGCAAATCCGCTCCTATCAGCCGGAGCCTGTAATCGACAGCAATGAACAGCTCACCATAGAAGTGCCTGAAAAGCTGAAAATCGTCGACCTGCTGGGACTCGCCGGCGAATACTTAAATATCAATTATATGTACGACCCGGCCCAGGTCCAGGGTGAGGTAACACTCAAGCTTAGTGGAAAAAACAGAGGCCAGATTCGCATTAAAGAATTGTATCCCCTCGTCGAGGCCGTCCTTAAGTACAAGGGTCTCGTAATGACCCGAACCGGAGATAATCTTGTGATTATAGCCCCGAAGGCCCAGGCAAAGGATATTGACCCTGTAATTATCGAGTCTGGAAAAGGCGAGGTTCGTGTCGGTGACGTTATCGTAACGCGTATCTTTGAGCTCAACTACATTGACGCCGAAAACGCCAAGAACCTTCTCGTTGGTATGAATCTCGGCGAAGATATTAATACCTCTGCTTCTGAAGCAGGCTTGCTTATTGTTACCGGCTACGCCTACAGAATGCCTCGTATCGCACAATTGCTCAGTTTGGTTGATATACCAGGACCGGAAAAAGAATTTCGATTCAGACAATTGAAATACACAATGGCCACCACCCTTAAGGACAAAATCAAGTCGCTCGCAGACCAGCTTGGGACTGTATCGATTACTGTAGGAGCTGCCGCGGCGCAGCCGACTGCTCCCAGCCCGAGGAGGCAGGGTGAGTCAACAGCCGCCTACAGAGCGCGGGTAGCCCGTGAAGCCCGCGCCGGACGCCCGACTACCACACCTGCTGCCAGAACCGCCGCCGAACCGGGGTCTGTTTATCTTGATGTTGATGAAAGAACAAACCGCATTCTTATGATTGGCCTGGCGGAACAGCTTGACACAGTTGAAAGCCTTATTGATACTCTTGATGTTCAGCAGCAGGATGTTCGCTCTCTGCGGCTGTACGAAATTCAAAATGTAGATGCAGCCGAGGTAACAAGTAAATTGCAGGAGCTCGGGATTATCAGTTCAGCTCCCGCTGCAGGCCGAACAAGGTCAACAACTCGTACCCAAGGAACAACAACTACTGGCAGAACGGCTCCCGGCAGAATAGAACCCCCCGCAGGCACACCTCCAAGCGGCAGAATCACGGCTGAGGTGTCCGGTGCTTCTTCCGAGCAGGAGCCACTAATAGAAGAGCCCCAGGTCGTCATTATAGAATCGACCAATTCACTTCTCGTTAATGCCACCGTCGAGCAGCACGCACAGATTGCTATGATAATAGGTTTTGTCGATGCCCAGCCCGAAGAGGCTGCCATTAACTATGTCGTCTATCCTCTCGAAAACCAGGACCCCGAAGAGCTCGCCACCGTCTTGAATCAGCTTATCGAGCAGACCATAGAGAGAAAAGACCCGACCGGCAAAGTGGTGAGTACGGAAACCACCAGAAAGACTGAGGAGGATATCACTATCCTCGCCGACAAAAACACCTTCTCGATAATCGTTTATGCAAGCAAGAAAAATCAGCAGTGGATTGAATCTCTCATAAGACAACTCGACAAAAGAAGACCGCAGGTCTTAATAGATGTCACCTTAGTTGAAATAAGTAAAAACGATGACTTCACACTTGATCTGGATTTGATAACAAAATACCCGACTATCACAAAAGTGCTTGGAACCGGAACTTTAACTCCTGTAAGCCTTCTTGCGACAGATCCCGGAAGGAGAATGTGGGAAGCAAGTTCAGTTAGAGATGCAGGAGGAAAAGCCTTCTATGCCGATGATCATATTCAGGCGATATTTGAAGCTATGGATAAAAAGAATTATGGAAGAATATTGGCAAAGCCAAAACTTCTGGTTAACGACAACGAAATGGGCACAATAAACACAACGGAGACCCAGACAATTGTTTCACCAAAGACGACTGTGATCCCCGGCGTAGCCGGTTCAACTGCAACTGCAACTTTAGATGTAAGTACCAGAGAATATACTGCTGAGATCAAACTCGATATTACACCTCATATCAGCGAGGGTGATTTGCTCAGACTTGAAATTACAATGACCAGAACTGACTTTAGACCGAGAGATGATTATAATCTTGATGTTCAGGGCAGTACGCTAAAAGGACCGACACCCCCGGATCTGCTGACAAGCAATGTACAAACCGTAATAACAGTTCCGAACCAGAGAACAATAATTTTGGGCGGGCTTGAAAAGTTGAACCAGCTTAAAGGCGGAACAAAGGTACCTATCCTCGGAGATATTCCGCTTATTGGTGGTCTGTTTAGAAATGTTTCTAATACCGATACGCAGAACCGTCTTTACGTTTTTGTTAAAGCCAACATCTTAAGACCAGCGTCTGAAATAACTGAAGAATCGGATATAATTAAAATATCCAAACAAAACAGGGCTAGATTCGAAAATTATGAGAAAGAGATGCAGGAATACGAGGACTGGCCGGGTATAAAACCGAAACCTATGGATCCTATTAAAATCCTCGAAGAGGACTGAACAAATAGCTCTAAAACAGATAAATTCTGATAGAAAAGCAAAATTGCAGCATTTCTTATCTTGCAATAAAGTGAAAAATGGGCTATTCTTTGGCTGGCTTGCTGGTAAAAACTGAACAGATGTTAGAAAAAGAAGCTGTTGCCGGGGAAAAATTGATGGATTATGAAAAACCTGCTTATAAAAACAGCAAGAGAGACCGGCCTGCTCGATGCCGGAAAACTGGCCGACTATCTCAAAAATAACCAGAGCGACCAGCCCATCGACCAGTTCCTGCTTACCTGCCCTTATTTCACAGAAGAATCAATCTTAAAACTCTTTGCCGTCGCGCTCGGCCAGCAGTATCTTGATGAGATTCCCCCAAAGGCTGTCCCCTCCGAATTTGTAGAGTCCGTCCCGGCCACTTATGCCCAGCACCATTATCTTATCGGTATAAAAACTGATGGTCCCGGCTACGATGCACAGAACGCCGATGAGCTTACCGTCGTCCTTTCGAGGCCGCTCGATACGGACGCTCTCGATAACGTCTCGAAGATGACGAATATGCCCGTCAGAGCCGCCATAGCAACCCGTGCCGCAATCACATCCGCAATCGACGTCGCATACGAGCAGAGAACCACTGTCATCGAAGAGGTTGCAGAAGAGCTCGATTCCCAGAATATAGACCAGCTTGCGGACGAAGTTGCTGCTTCCGATGACCTGCTTGATGTCGTCAATCGCCCGCCCGTTATCAGGCTTGTAAACGATATCCTCTTTCGCGCCCTTCAGCTAAGAGCCAGTGACATCCACGTCCATCCGTACGAGGCGAAAATCCAGATTC